>JAGMDK010000002.1 GCA_023128695.1 Phycisphaerae bacterium | reverse complement strand
ATCAACGCAACATTGACAGAACACTGGTCGTGCCGTTGGTCGTCGCTGTGCTGCTGACGGCGTTGGTCGGCTGCCAGAGCCCCCAGTCCACCGCCCGGGAGCAGGCGACTCAGCGGTGGAACGTCGCCCGAGCCCAGGTCAAGGCCCGGCTCGCCGCGGATCAATTCGAGGCCGGGAACGTGGCCGCCGCGGCCGGTGAATTGGCGGAAGCCGAGCGACTGACCCCCGACAATCCCGACCTCATCCCCTTGCGCGTTCGCCTCTGGCTGGCAGAGGGCAAGATCGAGCGCGCCGCCGATCTGTTGGAGCGGACCCAACTCGCCGAGTGGGAACGTGGGAACGTGGGAATGTGGGGACGAAGAAGAGCCGCGGGCTTCAGCCCGCGCGGTGCGCGACCGGCGCCAGGCAGAGATCGAGTATCTGTTGGGCGTGGTACGGCAGCAGCAGCAGCGCTGGGAGGACGCCCTGGCGGCTTACCAACGGGCCGCCGAGATCGACGACGAAGAGATCACCTACGTCGTCGCCGTGGCCCAAACCTGGTTGCAGCTCGGCCGGCCGCAGGCGGGGCTTCGCTGGCTCCAGACCCGGGCGGCACGATTCAAATGGACGAACGCCTACCAGGCCGCCTTGGCGGAGTGCCACGAGCAGCTCGAGGACTGGCCGGCGGCCGCCTCGGCGTGGCAGCGGATCGCCGGCACGGGCGACGCGGAGGCCGGCCTCCGCCAACGGCTGGCCACGGCGCTCTATCGCTCGGGCCGTTATGCCGATGCAATCCCCGTTTTAGCAAGCTTGATCAATGTAGCGGCCGGGCTCCGTACCGGCCGTCTTGTGAACGCGGAGGACCTCGAAAACTCGTCCGGGTTGCCGCGGCTGATGCTCGCGGAATGCTATCTCGCGGAAAGACGCCCGGCGGAGGCACAAGAACATATCCAGTGGGTCATCCAGCGGGAGCCGGAGAATGTCCAGGCTTTGCGTCTGCTGGCCCGCAATCTGGGAATGGCGGGAAAGCACGCCCAGGCGTTACGCGTCACCCGGCGCGCGCTCGGTCTCGCCCCGAATGATGTCCGCACGCTGGAGTTGGCGGCCGCGCTCGCGTGGCGGACGGGTGCAAGAGAGTCGGCGGCCTCCACCGCGGAGCGACTGCTCAAACTCGATGCACAGAACCCGGTCGCGCACCATGTCCTGGACCAAATAGCGAATAGCGAGTAGCGAGTTGAGGGCTTGAACCGGCCAACTCGCTACTCGCTACTCGCTCTTCAACATTCGCCATTCAGCTATACTGGCGACCAGGGATCAGAGCCCGCCCGGCGCGGATTGGTTCCCTTATTGACCGCCTAGTATAAATTGAAAGCTTTTCCCGCGTCGTCCGTCAGCGTGGTGTTGGGCAGGAACTCGCCCGTGGTGGGATTGTAGACCCACCCTTCACCACCGGTCGTGACCGGGACCGGGGGGCTGTTCGTGTTGTCGATCAGGACCTTGGCCGCGGTGGCCGTGCCGGCGTTCTCCCCGACCGGACACGGCGGGATCGCCAACAGGTACGGCCCAAACCTGAAAACGGTGGTCTTGGCCGCGTTGGTGTTGCCGCTGAGGTCGCTGTACATCGTCAACTTCGCGACAAAGCCGGCTGCGTCCGGACCGGGAAACGTGTTGTTGTGCTCAGCCGCGTATATGTTGATCGCATTGCGGACCGTCGCCAGATTGCCCGCCACGGCGGCCTGACCGGCGCCGGCCGACCCGCGGCTGAGACGCGGAATGGCGATCGCCGCCAAAATGCCGATGATCACGATGACAACAACCAACTCCACCAGCGAAAAGCCCAGTCTTTTGCTCTTGCACAACGACATTTGAACATCTCCTGTTAGCACGTTCGCACGGCGGTCGGAATCTGCTCGGACTAGGCCGGGTCCGCCACGTCGTATCGTTTTCTCTGGAGGAGGCATCGGCAACCTGGAAGAGAGGCTTTAAGTAGAAACTAGAAACTAGAAACGTAAGCATTCAGCGGTCAGCAATCAGCGATCAGCCGAAAGTCGAGCATATAGCGACCGAATGTCACAAATAAC
>JAGMDK010000199.1 GCA_023128695.1 Phycisphaerae bacterium | reverse complement strand
GCTATTCGGTTAGCAGTTGCCTAACAGCAGTCATGTTGTCGCGTTGCTCTAAATAACACGTTATTTGTGACATTCGGTCGCTATATGCTCGACTTTCGGCTGATCGCTGATTGCTGACCGCTGAATGCTTACCAATTTGTGATCTCGCAGTTGGTGATTGTCGGGTTGCTGTTGAGGCAGTAAATGCCTCCGGTGGTGCTCGCGGAGCCGTTGAGGATCGTAAACCCGTCCACCACCGACGTGGCGGTCTCGCCGCTGTTAAAGTAGAAGCCGCGGCCATCTTCCTCGCAATCGATGGTACAGTTCTGCGGGCCGTTTTCGCTCCGGAGGGTGATGGCCCGGCCGCCGAAGTCGAGGTCCTTATTACTCGGCCCGGTGTACGTTCCGTCGCACACGACGACCTCGTCGCCGGCGACCGCCGCGTCGATCCCCGCTTGGATGGTGGTGTACTGTCCGCTCCCGTCCCAGCAGACCGTGATCGTGTCCGCGTGGGTGGCCGTGCTCAGCGCGGCGAGAACGCTGACTCCCAGCAGGCCAATTACGAGCAGGTGCGTTCCTTTTGACATCGTGATTTCCTCCTTAGCGAATGAAACTAAGCCACGCCGACTGAAGATAGCTATCAGCTTTCTGTCGCCAACTGCGAGGTCTCTGCCGTGACTCCCGGTTTTTTGAGGGTGGCTTTCGCTTCCTGTTTGCCCTCTTATTAATGTAAGTATACAGCGCGCCGCGCCGGGTGTCGAGATGGGGCGTGAAGTGTAGACGGATAACCACCAGGCACACAGAAAAAAGGCCGCCCTGCTTGAGCATGACGGCCGGTCACTCCGCCCTTCCGGAAGGAGCGTGGCCTGCGAATGTTTCTTCTTGTTACGGAAAGACTCACAGGACGTGCCGCGCATAAAAAAAGCCACAGGTCGTGAGTTTCACGAACTGCGGCGGTCGCCCGAAGGCGGTGCCTACGAATCTTTCGACTTGTTGCGAAAAACTCGCAGGCCAGAGTCGATTACACTACGGTGTAAGTTATCATATGCTACGTGGTTGTCAACCCAATTATCTAAATTGAGGGAGGCCAGTTAGTCATGGCGATCATTCTTGGCTTGGATATCGGCTCGAATTCCGTCGGTTCCGCTTGGATTGATACCGAGCGGAAGTTTATTCAGCTCGGCGTCAGCGTCTTTCCCGCCGGCGTGGATGAGACCGACACGAAGCGAGGAGCACCGAAGAATCAGAAACGGCGTGAGAAGCGTTCGCAACGCCGGAGCTTGGCCCGTCGGGCCGCGCGAAAACGGAAGCTTCGGGAGGTTTTAACGAAAGCCGGCCTGTTGCCGACCGATCCGAGCGAGCTCAAGGCACTGTTTGACCACAATTGCTGGCCCGTTTCGGAGAACCGCGAGGACAACAACCAGGATTACACCGTCTGGCATCTTCGCCGCGACGCCCTCAAGCGCGAACTCTCGCCCTACGAGTTCGGCCGCGTACTCGTGCATCTGAATCAGCGGCGTGGCGCGCTGGGACTGCGTATCGAATCCGACGAGGACGATAAGTCGGACGCGCGGAAGAGCAAAAAGAATAAGAAAAAGAAGAGCCAAAAAAATAGCAAAGCGGACGGCGACGATGCGAGTGACAAGAAAGTGCATGCCGCAGTGGAGCACCTCAGGTCAAAGCTGAATGGCCGCACGGTTGGGCAGTTCATGGCGGACGAAATGGAGGCGCGCCGGATCGAAATCGAAGGGAAGAAAGCAACGCACTGTCAAGCCCCGATTCGAAACCGCAGCAACCTACTTGTTGATCATGCAGACCTGGCATTTCACGCTGAACGCCCCATGGTGCGCGAAGAGTTCATGCGCATCTGGGATTATCAGCGTTCTTTGAAGAAGAGCCCCCTGTCCAGCCGACTGACCGACGAATTGAAGCACAAATTGGATGACTCACCGGAGAATTGGAAACAACGGCGCAAGTGTGCTGGCACGGTGGACAAAGCACAACTCGACAAACTCGCCAGAACTTGGCGCCACGCAGGGGTCATCTTCGGCCAACGCCGCACGTACTGGAAAACGGGAACGCTCGGCCGCTGTGATTTGGAGCCGACCGATCGTCATTGCCCATTCCACGATATGCATGCTCAGCACTATCGCACGATCGAGACTGTCAACAACATCCGCATCAGGCAAAAAGGTGAAGTCAAATGGCGCTCCCTGAATCCATCGCAGCGAGAGGCGGTCCTCGGTTTCCTGCGCGGTGAAGACATAATCCCACTTCGGCTGGCCGGCTTTCCCAAAGCATCCAAGCCCCGAAAGCCCGTCAAAGAGGTCAAGTTCCAGCACATCCGGGAGATTCTCGGAATAGACAAGAAGACCCTCAGCAAGCTGGACGTATCGGAAGGCGCGTACGAGCTTAATATCGAGAAGGACGAGAAGCGCGATATCAACACGGATCGCTTCTGGCGAGATATCGTTGTGGGTGTCTTCGGCGTCGAGCGCTGGGGCACGATGACTGACACCCAACGTGAATCGGTGAATCGAGCGCTGCTCAAGTTCGACACGGAGACCGACGGTCACGAGAACAGACTAAAGCAGGGGGCGCAAGATTGGTGGGGGCTGGACGACGAGGCGGCTGAGAAACTGCTTAAAGCGTGGCGGAAACGCGGGCGCAGCAATAGAGATTTGTACCTCTCCCGTCGAGCCATCCTCAACATCCTGCCGTACATGGAGAAATACGACCGCGACAACGACCGCTGGCCGACGCAGATCGAAGCGAAACAACTGTTTGCTGGGGATCTAGACAGCGGCGCCACTCCCGAGCAACGGATTCGATACGCGCACACAGTGACCGATCGCCTACGCGACACGATTCTGCGCCAGCTTGAGGGCGATGTGGGCGAGTACGAGCACTTGCTACGGCTCCGAGGTTCCACTCGGAAGGAGCGCCACTATCTCGCCAAGCATCCCGAGGAGTTGCTCCCCCCGGCGCCGATGCTCTCTAATCCCGTCGTGCGCAAGGCGATTCACGAGGTGCGCCGGCATGTCATCGCACACTTGCGAACGGCCGGCCGACGCCCCGACCGTATTGTGATCGAGTTCATTCGCGGAGTTAAGCTGTCGCAAAAAGACCGCAATAAACAACTCAGCGCGAATCGGAAGCGTGAGGAGAAGCGAAAGGACATTGAGAAAGAACTGCGACGTTGGGGAATCCCGGAGTCGAATTGGCAGAAAGCCATGCTTCGAGTGCGATTGTGTGAGGAGCAGGCCGGCATCTGCCCATTCAGCATTGAAGGTCCCAACGCAAGCAGGATCATCTCCCCAAGGATGGCCGCCGAGGGCCGGGACGTAGAGTTCGAGCACATCATTCCTCAAGGGATCACGGGCGGGACGAGGTCGTACAACGAGCTCGTTCTCTGCTTCCGCGACGCCAACCAAGCCAAGGAAATGAACACGCCCCTGGATTGGCTTGGGGCAGATGGCGTCGCCAAGATGCTCCAGCGCCTCGAAAAGGCGCCGATTCGTAAGAACAAGACTAAATGGAAGAACCTCCAGGTAGAGACTCCCGACCTGGAGGATTACCGCAACTCCCAGTTAACCGACACGGCGTATGCGGCCAGGCAGGTCGCCGACTACTTGCGAACCCACATATTCGATGGAGAGGCGGACGGCAAGCGACGGATCTTCACTACAAAGGGCGAGTTCACTGGTCGACTAAGAGCCGATTGGGGTTTGTATGAGAGCGAGATCGACAAGGCAAACCAACTCGAACCCGAAATCGACCCGGACAGGCTGAAAGCCGATCCGGAGCTCGAGCAAGCCCTACGGCGTGCGCGAAAAGAACCGGCCAAGGATCGCGTGGATCATCGACACCACGCACTGGACGCGATCGTGATCGCCATGACGGGACCCGAGATGCTGACCGAGTTGGGCAAAGCCGCGGAAACGGTGGCCAAAGAAGCTCGGGAATATCGAAAGCGGACAGGTCATAGGCCGCGACGTAAGCCGATGCCCCCGCCATGGGGAACTACCGAGGCATTCCGACAGCAGGCCATTGATGCGCTTGGCGACCTCATTGTCTCCCATCGTCCCATCGAGCGCAAGATCGCCGGCGCCTTCCACGAAGGCGACGCGTACGGCCCAGCGGTCGGTCCATTGCCACCGCATCGCCCGGAGCTCCCCAGAGAAGTCTTCTCCCTGCGCATGCCCATCTTCAAGAACCGCGAGAAGCGTCTGAAGCCCGGGCATCTACGCGTCCCGTCCGGGTGGGATGAGTTGAGCGCCCATCTCGACGACCCAGACCTCTCCGACTCCGATCGCATGGCGATTCGTCGAAGACTGTCCTTCCTCGTTGATCCACGCGCAGGCAAAGGAGGTATCGTGCGCGATCGCACTGTTCGGGATCGCGTTCGCAAGTGTCTGCGCGCGTCAGGTGTGGACCCCGATCACTTCACCTTGGCAGATATCCGGCAAGTTGCAGAGGAAGCCAAACTCACTATGCCCAGCGGCGTTCCGATCAAGAGCGTCATTCTCCTGCGCACGATGAAAGACCCCGTCCTTATCCCGCGCAAGGTCTGGGACCCAGACGCAAACAAGATGGTCCCGGAGATGGACCCCGACGATCCGAAGAAGCCCCACCCGATCAGCCGCCGTGTCTACGTCGGCGGGAACAACCATCACATCGGAATTCGTGAGGACGCCAAGGGCAAATGGAGCGGAGTGGTCGTGCCCACGTTCGACGCGGCCAAACGCAATGCACAACGTCTCCGGGCATTGAAGAAGGCTGGCGTTCCTTCGTCAACCGTCCTCAGGCGTCTTTCAAAGCCGGAGCGGGCCAACTTCAAGCCGATCATCTCACGCATCAACGGTCAGTTTCCCATCGTTGACCGCTCCGACAACGACGACGGCCGCTTCGTCATGTCGCTCGCCGAGGGCGAGACCGTGTACATGCGCCATCCGAAGACCGGAGAGCCGGGCTACTTTGTCGTCTTCAAGCTCGACAAGCCGCGGACGATCCACTTCCAGCACCACTGGGACGCCCGAAGCGCTTCCGGTCGCAAGGACGAGGGGGGCGCGCGGATTCCTGGCTCTAAACGTGAAGACGTCCCCGTCTCGGCCCCGGACCTGAAGCGAAAGTGTTCTTTAGATGATGATACACCTCCGTACAAGGTGCAGGTGAGCCCGCTCGGCGAGATACGCAAACTGGAGCAGGATTGAGAGAACGCGGTTGCCCATGATTAAGCGTACCATCGAAATCTCGCAGGAGCCCGCGCACCTGACCGTCAAGAACGAGCAGTTGCTCCTGCTTAGCCAGGATAGCGCTCGCGATCCGCTGGCCAGCGTGCCCTGTGAGGATATCGGCCTCGTCCTGGTCGAGCACGCCGGGACGACCTATTCGCACGCCGCTTTGGCTACACTCATGCAACACGGAGCCTCGCTGGTGATCTGCGGGCGGGATCATCTACCCAGCGGCGTGCTGCTGCCGCTGGCCGAGCACTCGCAGGTCGTCTGGCGGGTGAACGACCAGATCAACCTGCGCAAGCCACTCCGCAAACAGCTCTGGCAACAGCTCGTGCGGGCCAAAGTGCGCGCCCAGGCCGCTAACCTGCCCGCCGACTCACCGGCCCGTTCCAAACTACTCGCGCTGGCCCGGCAGGTCCGCTCCGGCGATCCCAATAACATCGAGGCCCAGGCGGCGCGCGTCTATTGGGCCCAATGGCTCAGCCCGCTCACGTTCCGCCGTGACCGGGACGGCAAGCCGCCCAACAATCTGCTCAATTACGGTTACGCCGTTGTGCGGGCGGCGGTGGCTCGGGCTCTCGTGGCGGCCGGCCTGCTGCCGGTGCTGGGGATTCATCACTCGAATCGGGCGAATTCCTTTTGCCTGGCGGACGACCTCGTGGAACCCCTGCGGCCGATCGTGGATGCCCGTGTGCGAAAACTGTTTCGCGAGGGCCGGATTAACCTGGTCCCCAAGACTAAAGCCGGACTGCTGGAACTGCTGACAACCAGGGTCACTCTCGGAGATCAGAGCGGTCCGCTGATGGTCATGCTGCACCGGATGGTGGCTTCACTGGTCCGCTGCTACGAGGGAACCGAGCGGCGACTCAGTATCCCCGTGGCGGAAGATCCATGTGGTTAAGCGGATATCGATGCATGTGGCTGTTGGCGATGTTCGATTTGCCGGTTGATACGAAGGAGGCCCGCCGTGCCTACACCCGTTTTCGCAAGGCTCTGCTCAAGGATGGCTTCTCGCGCATGCAGTACTCCGTGTACACTCGGCACTGCGCTAGCGAAGAGAACCTGGAGGTCCACATTGGCCGGGTTGAGAATGCCTTGCCGCCCGACGGCGAGGTTCGACTGTTCTCGATTACCGATAAGCAGTTCGAGCGGATGCGCGTTTTTTGGGGAAAAACGCGACAACCGCCCGAAGATCCGCCTCGACAACTCGAACTTTTCTGACCGTCAATTCCTCCAAGTCTCATGCGGCCCACAGGTTGGGTGCGAGGTAGTGTAATCGACCCCGGCCTGAGAGCAAGCCGCAACCTCACGCGGTCTCCGTATACCTGCGGGCCTAGTGTAATCGACCCCGGCCTGAGAGCAAGCCGCAACAGACGAGTGCGAGGCGCGATTCACGTTCCCAGTGTAATCGACCCCGGCCTGAGAGCAAGCCGCAACCCTGCTTGCGGACTGCCACGCGCTTGCGGGAGTGTAATCGACCCCGGCCTGAGAGCAAGCCGCAACAGACGAGTGCGAGGCGCGATTCACGTTCCCAGTGTAATCGACCCCGGCCTGAGAGCAAGCCGCAACCGTGACCAGCGCGGCTAGTACGCCCAGGGCAGTGTAATCGACCCCGGCCTGAGAGCAAGCCGCAACGTGAGCCCCGGAGTGGGCGGTAGAGATGCCAGTGTAATCGACCCCGGCCTGAGAGCAAGCCGCAACACAGTCGCGTTGCTCGCTACGCTCGCGAGTAGTGTAATCGACCCCGGCCTGAGAGCAAGCCGCAACAGTCTGGCTCATTGATGAATGTCATCAGCTAGTGTAATCGACCCCGGCCTGAGAGCAAGCCGCAACTCGAGGAAACACATATAGGTCACCCCCTGGAGTGTAATCGACCCCGGCCTGAGAGCAAGCCGCAACGGTATCCCCTAACAGGGTTCGTGTCAAGCAAGTGTAATCGACCCCGGCCTGAGAGCAAGCCGCAACGGGCGGGTGGGTGCGACCATGAGTCGCCCGAGTGTAATCGACCCCGGCCTGAG
>JAGMDK010000198.1 GCA_023128695.1 Phycisphaerae bacterium | reverse complement strand
GTGCCACCCATCAACGCAACGTTGACAAAACACTAGTGCTCTGCCAACGCTCAGCCTGCGGGTTCGAACGAGCGGGAGGGCGAGGCTCCTGCCGAGCCGGGCGTTCGATTTCCTTCGGGGGCACGGCTCGGCAGGAGCCTCGCCCTCCCAAGCCAACCCGCACGTTTGGCGTTGGCAGATCACTAGTTCGCCTCGGCAACCACTGTAAAAAAGCGGCCCGCCAAACCCCCCCAGTTTGACGGGCCGTCAGTTACAGCAAGTGCATACTAGTTTATGCCTCGAGCAGCCCGGCGTCTATTGGGGTTTCCCCTAATACGATCAATTTATCTTTGAGACGATCCAAGGTATGCAACCCCTATATAAAAGAAAGCCCCCGCCGGATTGTCCCGACGGGGGCCATGATTTACTTCGTTGTAAACCTCAAGCCCGGACGAGACGAATACGCCTCACCCGGTCCCGGTCTGTCAAGTGACTACGGAGTACCTTCGGTCCCGAGGAAGCCGAAGTGGTCGACGCCGTTGATGAATAGCCAATCGTCAAAGGTGTCGCCGGTCACGTCACCGAACAGGAACGTACCATTGGTACCGAGGCTGGCGTCGACATTGACGCCGAAGAACGTGATCTCCGGAACCGAGACTGGGGTCGTCGCTCCAAAGATCCCATAGATCCGGTCGAAGCCCGGCTCGGTGAAGAGCAGGTCATCGAGGCCGTCACCATTAATGTCGCCGAACGCGATGCTGTCACCCAAGCTCGTCGGCGGGAGATCGTCGCCGCCGAGCCCGCCGCTACGGAGCGTCGCGGCGCCGGCGGTGAGTGCCGTTCCGAGGGTGTTCGAGCCATCCAGCAAGACGAACACAGCGCCGTCGTCACCGCCCGCAAAAGCAACACCATCGTTGACGCCTGTGGCGGTGCCGTCGTCGAAGGCTCCAATCGCCAGATCATCCGCGGCGGTGGTGCCGTTGTGCATGCCGAGCGCCAACGCGGTTCCAAGCCCCATGTTGGAGTTCGTGGTGCCATAGATCGCGCCGGCGGCCGGGAGCGTGCCTTCCGCCGCACCCTGGGCCACGCGATACACCACGCCGTCCAGGTTCAGGACCCAGTCGCCGGCATTACCGGTGCCTGGATCAACCGCGACGTTGAGGGTGTTGGCGAACGTCTCGGTGATCGGCATCCAGCCCGGCACGGCAATGCTGCGCTGGCTGCCGTCGACCGCACCGTACTCGTAGAAGATGTTGAGCCGCTCGGGAATCGCGCCGTCCACGGCCGCCGAGGCGAAGGTGTAACCCGCCAAGTCGTCGTTAATGACGCTGCCCAGACGGGCCAGGGCGTTGGCCGCGGTGTTGTCGCCGCCGAGATTCACCTCCCGGTTGCCGACTGCCACCGTACCCGGCGTGGCCGGGGGGAGCCCGTTATAGAAGGCCGAGGTTTCGAACTCATAGGTACGGGGGACGAAATCAACAGTAAGTGTGACGGTGTCACCATCCTGAATCGGGTTGACGATGTCGAGCGCGGCCATCCAGGTGCCGTTGCCAGAGGCCAGCGGTGAACCCACCGCGAAGCCCTTGGCGCTGACCGCCAGCGAAGCGCCGAGCACATCGTAGATGCTGCCTTCGTAGTAACGCCAGTAATTGATGTTGGTTTCCGCGAAGGTCGTGTCACGCGTCGTCACCGCCGTATTGCCGCGGAGACGCTCGGTGACGTGGCTGGTGATGATGTCCGGACGATTCGGCTTCAGCGCGCTGGTCGCGCCGCCCTGGAAGACGTACACGCGCCCCTCCTGGCCATTGTAGAACATCGGGCCAATACCCGGCGGCGCAATGGCCGGGGCGGTCGGGGCGGTCACTGTCAGAACCTGGAACTTGGTGAAGCCCGGGTCGGTGACGACCAGGTCGAGCTCGCCGTCGCCGTCCTGGTCCATGATGCCGACCTGCGTCCCAAACTGAGCCTGTACCACCGCGGCGAGGGCCCCCAGGAAGGCCGTATCGGTGTTGTATGTCTGACGATCCCACGTCGGCGGCAGGATGTAGAGCGACTGGTCAGTGGCGATAGCGGAGTACGGATTCGCCGGGTTGCCGGTGTGGAAGAAGATCTGGACGTAGCCGTCGCCTACAAGAAACCCCGCGCCATCGGGGTCAATCGCCTGGGCGCCAATCGCGATATCCGGCAGGCCGTCGCCGTTCAGATCGCCGACTGCCATATCGTACATTTGGGTTGCCGCCGCACCATTCGGATCATTGACCGCGTTGAGCACCGCCGCCGCCGCACCAATCGCGGCTCCGAAGTTGCCGTTGGTCGGATGACGCAAGGCCTCGGTCGAGCCCTGGAGGTACGCGGTCGTGTTGACGTTGACGTTTGTTCCGGTGAGCGTGACGATGTCCAAGGCGCCGTCCAGGTTGACATCGGCCAACGCACTGACGGCACCGTAGGTTGCGACAGCACCCGTCCAGCCCTTGTAATCGACCGGGGCGTCCGGATGATGCGAGACCGCGCCTACCAGGGCGGCATTGAGCGTCGTGCTAGCCAGGTAATCCTGTGTTACGTGGAAGACGACATTCGCGGCAGCGCCGTTGAAGGCCACGGCCGCACCGGGGGTCAACTGGCCCAAGCCGTCAAACGACTCGAACATGAGCGTGTACGTGCCCGGCGTCATGCCGCTGGCTCCAAACGTCAACGCGACGTCCTGCGGATCACCAGTGGCCGAGAGCGTCGTGTCCGCTGGACTGACGAGAGCCGTGTGCGCCACGCCCAGACCATCCTGCACGTAGAAACGATAGCTCGTGGTGGTGGACGGGAAGACCGACACCGTCATCGCGGCGGTCTGACTCGGCAACAGAATCCGGTTGTTGACGTTATTGCCGCCGGCCGTTGGCAAAGCTTTGACCCGGATCACGCCGGGCCCGGCCGAGACGGCGGTACCGCCGGCCATGTCCGAGCCGTACGTGCCGACGACCTCTTCAACGACGAGGTTGACAACCAGGTCTCGGGTCCGCTGGGTACCACCCGGATTGGTCACGGTGACGCGGAACACGTACTCGCCGGGGGCGAACATACCGAAGTTATTGACGACCGTGGCGAGGTTGGTGATCGTCTTGTAGGTGATGTCCGGATTCGGGCGCAACGACACGCCGACCACGCCGTCCAGCGTCTGGTTGCTGTTAGCAGCGCCCGTGTTGTTGTCCACGTCGCCGGTGCCCTGATTCGAGATGGTGTCGAATTCACGATCCAGAGAGACGTCCTCGGAGCGGGCCTCGACCGGGACACTGATGATGTCGTATGTGACCGTCATCTGGGTCAGTTCATCATCGGTGTATTGCGGATCGAAAACACTGACGCGCGGGTAAAGCTGCGCCAAGCCCGAGCGTACCGTCCTCACACGGACCGTCGCCGGGTTACCGCCGATGCGCACGTCGGCCGACGCGCCGACGACGCCGCTGGGATTCAGATTGAACTGAATGTCAGCGACCACGAGCTCGACCTCCGCCGTTCCCGAGCTGACCGTCCTCGTGCCGGAATCGGTGGCCGAGACCTTGAACTTGTAGATGCCGGCTGCCAGCGGCACGAAGGACGCCGTTGCCGCATCCGCGCTGGTGACGCTGGCCCACGGGCCGGACGTCTGAGCCCACTCGACGGTGTACGGCTCGGTTCCGCCGGCAATCTCGGCGACCAAGCTGATGGTCTTGTCGACCGTGGTTTCCCCGCTCGAGCTGGCCGTCACCGTCAACGCGCCGACGCCGGGCGGGTTAAAAATGCTCCCGAGATCAAAGCCCTCCGGGCATCCACACAAGAATGGAACGAGCGCCGCCGCTCCCAATACCGCACACACCTTAACCAAGCCTGCAGACCTTTTCATCAAATACCTCCTTGCCAGAGACGCACTGCCCCGCCGTGCGCAAACCCCCTACACGAGTTGTAGTGGCAGGGCATAATGCCAATACCCAGGACCCTTGGTTCCACAAATAACGGACCGCATGTTACCTATCGGCAATCTCTTTGGCAAGGGGATACTACCGGACGATTTGCAAGTTTTTTCAGAGTTTTTTTCCCGCGGCGGATGTGCCTCAGAAGCATCGACAGCCTAAAACTAATAACCAGTGACCGACGATGTTCCGATAACCACAGTGCCTATTTAGAGGTGACAACCCTAAGGACACGGCGTGGGAACGTGGGAACGTGGACACGGCGTGGGAACGTGGGAACGTGGGAATGTGGGAACGTGGGAATGTGGGTTGGGTGGCCCACCAGCGATGATCCATCGAATCAGCGTTGACAGAGCACTATTCAGCGTTGACAGAGCACTATACTGTAGCGGTAAGGCCTTTAAATAAGTTGGCTCGCATAGGCTCGCACGAGGTTGATATCGCCGTGACCAAGCATTCCCCCACAAGGGCCACTCTGATCGTCCCAACCAACACGCCCTCGACGGCGTCTCCCGCGTCCTTTGGGTTGCTCCGCCTCGCGCGCACCGCGCTCGCCGGCGTTCTGATGGGCACCGCCAACCTCATCCCGGGCGTCTCCGGGGGGACGATGGTGCTCGCGATGGGCCTTTATCAAGATTTCATCGACAGTGTCGCCGATCTGACCGCCTTCCGGTTTTCCTGGCGACGGATCGTGTTCCTCGGCGTGCTGGGGGCGTTCGCCGTGGCGGCGATTGTGCTGCTCGCCAAGCTAATCCTCTTTTTGCTCTTTCACTATTCGACGGCGATGTTCGCCTTGTTTATAGGACTAACGCTCGGCGGGGCTCCGACGCTCGTACGCTCGCTCCGACCCGTTCGCTTCGATGTCGTCATCGCCACCGCCGTCGGGGGCCTGCTGATGATCGCCATTCTGCTGCTGAAATACAGGCAGGGCGGCGGCCTCCCACACAATATGATGATGGATTTCATCTCCGGCGTCATCGGTGCCACGACCATGGTGCTGCCCGGCGTCTCCGGCTCGTACATGCTGCTCGTGCTCGATCAGTATGACCGCGTCGTCGGCTCCATCGACGACCGCGACCTGATGATCATCGTCCCGGTCGGCCTCGGCGCGATCCTTGGGATCATCGGCCTGTCGAACGTGCTTAAACTCCTGTTGCACCGCTTCGCCCGTCCCACCATCGGCGTCCTCCTAGGCATCCTGCTCGGCTCGATCATCGGACTCTGGCCGTTCGGAAAAGAGCCGGGCGAGAAGGCCCTCGAACGCCGCTCGCCGGCGGAGTTGCGGTCTTTTGCCGAGGGCCGGCAGCTCCCCGGCCTTCCGCCGCCTCTGGACGAGACCGCGTCCGACGCCGATCGGCTGGCAGCCTTGCGGTCGTTCGCTGAAAAGCAGCAAACCCCGGAGATTCTCGCAGCCCTCGAAGCGGAGGGCCTCAAAGCGGCTGACGCCGAAAGGCTGGCGTTAATCCACGTCATCCGAAAGAACTGGGCTCAGCGCGGCCGTTCATCCTACTCGGCGGACAAGGTCGTCATCGCGATCCTCGGCGTGATCGTCGGCTTCGTGGTGACGTTCACGCTGGCCCGCGGGCAACCCGTACCGATGAAGACGCCGGCATCTGCCCAGTTGGAGTGACCGTCTCCTGACAATTGCCCAAACTTGACTCGCCCGCCCCCGCCTCGGAGCATAAACTAGTGCTTTGTCAGCCCTCGCTTGAAGGCTAGCGCCATGGAAGGGAGGGCGAAGCTCCCGCTGAGCCGCAGATATGGGAGGGCGAAGCTCCCGCTGAGCCGCGGCGTCCCTGGCTCGGCAGGAGCCTCGCCCTCCCGTTGAGCCGCGGCGCCCCTGGCTCGGC
>JAGMDK010000197.1 GCA_023128695.1 Phycisphaerae bacterium | reverse complement strand
GCACACCGCCGGTGAAAAGCTCGGATTGACAGCTTACCCACGCAAATGACGCACACCCCCTTCGGCCGGCGTCCTTGACGAGGCCTACCCCCTCAGACAGTATTCGTTTCGCGTTCACGATCCAGAGTGCGACGATCGTTTTCCAAAGGACGCTCGTGAAATCGACTACCCGACACGCTGCTTCAAGTCGCAAGTCCGCCCGCCCCGAGGCAGCCCCCGGCACTCCGTCCGCCGGGGCCCGCGGCCCGTGGTACTTGAAGCCGGTGGTGGTGAGTGTGTTCGTTTTCATCGTGGCGGCGGGGTTGCGGAGCGCGCATTACAGCGCCGTACGCGGCACCCCCTTCCACGACCACCATCTCCACCTGTTCGACGCCGCCTATTACGACCTGCTGGCCCGTCACGCTATCGCTGACGGAGGCCTGAGCGACGACGTTTACTTCATGGCCCCGCTTTACCCGTACGTGTTGGCGGGGGTCTATCGCACAATCGGCGGCTTGTCCGCGGAAGCATTACACAGCAGCACCGGTTACGGCCCTGAGATTCACGTGGCGGCGTACGTCCAGTGCCTGTGGGGTGCCCTGACCTGCGTGCTCATCTATTGGCTCGGACGCCGTCTGGGGGGGAACGCGGTGGGGATCATCGCCGGACTGGCCGCCGCCTGCTATGGGCCGTTCATCTTTCACGACAGCCTGTTGCTGGCCACGCAATTGATCACCTTTGTGAACGTGGCGGCCATGCTGGTCCTGTTGCGGGCCGCCCGCGGGGGCGCGCTGGGCTGGTGGCTGTTCGGCGGTTTGCTGTTAGGCCTCTGCGGGTTGGCACACGGGACCGCTCTGCTCCTTTTGCCGGGCGTGGTGCTCTGGATTCTGGTGGGGGTCCCGGCTCAGGGGTGGAAAGAAAAGCTCGTGCGGTGTGCCGCGGTTTGCGGGGTAGCCGGAGCCTGCATTGTGGCGGTGACGATCCGGAATTATGTCGTCGGACGGGACTGGGTCTTGCTGACCTCGAATTCGGGCCTGACGTTCTACATCGGCAACAGCCCGGCGGCCACCGGCAGTTTTCAGCCCTTGCCGGAAGACCTGTTGCAGATCCCCGGCGTGAACCTGGGCTGGCATCTGCGAGGTTTTCGACGCGGGCCGGATGATCCGAGGCCTTCTGAAATCTCACGCGATCTGCGGAGCCGGACCCTGGCCGCCATCGCCGACGATCCGAGCCGCTTTCTGAAGCTGCTGTGGCGGAAGTTCTGTCTGTTCTGGAACGCCGTCGAGGTCGGCACCGCGGATCACTACTACTTCTACAAGGTCTGCTTCTCGCCCATCTTACGTTGGCCGCTGATAAGCTTCGGCGTGCTGGGACCGATCGCCCTGACAGGCCTGGTGTGTTCGCTGCGCCGTCGGCGGGAGTATTTCCTACTGTACGTCTGGATGGCGATCCAGGTGGGAGCCTTCACACTGATGTTCGTGTTGGGGCGCTACCGCCTGGTCGCGGTCGCGGGTTTGTTTGTGTGGGCGGGTTTTCAGATCGTGTGGTGGATCGACGCGCTGCGAGCCAAACGTTACCGGGCCGTGGGATTGACTCTGTTGCCCCTGGCTGTCTTTTCGCTGCTGGTGCACCAGCCTCTGACAGGTTTCACCCCGCGGCGCGGCTGGGGCGAGCAATTCCGCCTGCTCGGCGTGCGGCACAAGACTATGCAACAGGATCAAGAAGCCATCGCCCTCTTCCAACGGGCCCTGGAACACGACTTCGCCCCCCGCCAGGAGGACGACCGCCGCGTTATATGTCTCATGTCCTTGGCGACCCTGTATGGCAAACAGCAGCGCTGGGATGACGTGCTGGCGGTCGGAGGGCAGGCTCAAGAATTGCTCGACCGCATGTCCGACTCCAACCAGAATACCTCCCGGCGGCAGTGGCTCGAAGAGGCGATTCGTCGAGCCCACGCCGCGAGAAGCTTGCCATAACAGTCCGCTGACGGTGTCGATAGCGGCGGACGGTGTCAGCCAGTATCACGCCGGCCCCGGCAATGCAAGGCGAGCTACCCCGAGCTACCGACAAGATAACTACCGCGCTCCTCGCCATCCACCGAGATGTATTTCACCTCGACGGACATGGGCGTGACCGCGACGCGGATGTAGCCCCACACGCCGTCGTAGCCGCCGGGGTACAGCTCGCGGAAGCGCGGCAGCGCGGCCCAGGTCGGCCCGGACGGTCGCTTCTCTCCGGCCAGCCGTCCACAAGTGGTGTAGCGGATGCCGTCGTAGGTTTCGTCGGCGAAGACGTGATCGTGACCTTTGAAGATGATTTGTCCGCCGTACTGCTTCATGAGTTGGTGGATGGTCTTCTGCTCACCCCCGTTGGCGAAGGTGGCGCCGCCGCGGCCGTAATTCGGGAACGGTTGCCGGCCGGGGCGGACCGAATTCCAGGGCGATCCGCCGACAAGCTGATGCTGGAACAGCAGCTTCCATTTCCGGGTCGCGGTCTTGAGCACCTGTTCGAGCCACGCCAACTGCTGGGCACCGAGGGTCCAGTCCTCGGGCGCTTTGGGGCCTGTGGAGCTGTAGGTAAAGGGGTCCAGGACCACGAACAAGGCATCCCCCCAAGTCCACGCGTAGTAGTTGTCGTGCGGACCGCCGCCCTGGGGATAGGTCTCTTGGTGAGGGTTGGGGACGTACCGGGTCCGGGCCGTTCGGGAATACTCCGCCAGAATTCGGCTGTGATCGTGATCCTCGTCAATCCAGCCCTCCCCGTCGTGGTTGCCGAGCGCGAAGAACAGCGGAGCGCACCGTGCCACCGCGGCGTAGTTCTGCCGAAAGTTTAGATAGGCCGCGTCGGCGGAAGGCTGATCGTGGGCGTGGGTCGGGTGTAGGGGGGCGTGCGTCATCGCCTCATCGCCCAAGGTGATGTGGAAATCGGGTTGCTCCGCCGGCACACGCGCCATGGCCCGAGCAAAGGCACTGCCTTCTGGGCGGGGGCGCCCGGCCAACAGATGGGAATCGGTCGTAAGTGTGAACACGAACGATTCACCCGGCCGGCGCTGGGTACAAAAGGTGCCCGTGGTGCCGGCCACACCTGAGTTCGAGCGCTCAGCCGCCGGCCGCACGCGATAATAGTAACGTGTCGCCGACGTAAGGCCCTGCAGGACGATCTCACCCGGCGTGCCGCCCTCGAGCGGTTTTGGATCCGAGCGCTGATCCGGATGTACCGGGTCCGGTCCATATTCCACCAGGCCTCGGCCTGCTAACGGCGAGACGATATTGAACGTGACGGAACTGAGTGTTGGCCGGCCGGTTAGCACATCGAACGACATGGAACGACTCTTCTTAGGTTGGGGCGCGGGTTGGTCGGAGGAACACCCCCACGCAAACCACGATACTCCGGTACTGAGCGCGCCGAGGAACTGTCGTCGCGTAAAAGAGCTCTGTTTGGAAAGAAAGTCGTGTTCCACGATGACAAGATCCGTTTTCGCTTGCGTCACAGCCTGAAAACCGCGGCCGTGGTTTGCCTCGTTCAACACGCCGCCGCTCTGGACCGGGGCGACAACTGGTTCACGCCCGGCGGAGTCTAAAAAAGGTCGTCCAGTTCGTCGTCTCCGCCGCCGGGGAGTTCGCCGTATTGCTTGAGGTGCTGCTGGATCAGCTCGCTTTCGCGCTTGGTGTACATGCGGTCCTCTTCCCATTGGAAAAAACCGGCCTCGGTATCCGCGTCCAGTTTTTCCAGCAGGACGGCTCGGATGTCTTCCGCCCCCCTGATCATAGTGGGTTTCTTGTCCGCGTCGGCCAGGATAATGACCCCTTCAACCGCGGGCACTTGCTCGACGTTTGAATGATCGAACACCAACCATTTTTCCGGCGGCAGCGGAGGCGGGGTGAACAGCAACCGCAGATCACATTGCAGGCAGCGCTTGGCTTCGGCCGCCGCCGCCTCGGGGGAGTAGGTTCCTTCAATCTGCTGGAAATCAGTACATCGTTCCTCGGGTGCTGCGCAAGGATACGGTATCCGCGGGCGGGGCGCGAATCCTTCTTCGCGCCCGATCCGGGCGCTGGGCGGCGCATGATCGCTGAGCTGGAGTGTTATCTGCCCGTCGCCGCCGAGGTGCTGATCGATGCGTTCGGCGGCCGCCCGTCCGGAGGCGACGGCGTCAACAACCGAGCCGCCGGCGGAGCCGCTCGTGATATCGCCGGCCAGAAAGACGCCTTTCTGTTCAGCGGGGATGTCATCTGGTGGGGCTTGACCGATAGCGAGGATGACCACGCTCGCGTCGACCGTCTTCCGTTGCTGATCGTCGAAGGTCGGGGCGAAGTTGCGCTGCTCGTCGAATACAGATGTGCAGCGGCGAAACTCGATGCTCTTAACTTTGCCGTCTGTCTCAAGGATCTTGTCGGGGCCCCAGCCGGGATTGATCTCGATCCCCTCGGCCTCGGCTTTCTCGATCTCGTACACGTGAGCGGGCATTTCATCGCGGCATTCCAAGCAGAACAGGCGCACCTGTCCGCCCGAGAGCCGCAGCGCGGTCATGGCTACGTCGATGGCGACATTACCGCCACCTACTATGATAACCTGCCGGCCGAGATCGAAGCTCGCGCCCGCCTTGACGGCCCTTAGAAAATCGAGCCCCCAGTACACGCCGGCCAAGTCGCTTCCGTCGAGGGGGATCCGCTTGGCGTTTGGCAGGCCCACGGCCACCAGCACGGCGTCAAAACCCTGGCCGAGCAGGTCAACCATGGCCTCGCCGGTGGGCAGGTGTTGGCCGGTCTTGATTTCCACGCCCAGCGCACAAATGGCGGCGATATCTTTATCCAAAACTTCGGGTGGCAGTCTATATTTCGGAACAGACAGCGCCGGCATGCCGCCGGGGGAATCCGAGGCCTCGAAAATCGTGACGGCGTGACCCTTGAACCTCAGGAAGTAGGCCGCGGACAGTCCCGCCGGCCCGGCACCGACGACCGCAACCTTTTTACCGCTAGCGGGGGCTCTCGCCGCTTCCTGAAGGAAAGTACCGTTGCCCGCCTCCAGTGCGAACCGCTTCAAAGCACAGATGGCCAGTGGATCGTCGATCTGGCCGCGGCGACACTCCACCTCGCACAGGTGAAAACAGATGTGCCCCAGCACGTTGGCCAGCGGCAGCTTCTCCCAGACCAGCGCGGCCGCTCCTTTCAAATCGCCGGCGGCGATGCGACGGATGTACCCCGGCACGTCCACCCCGGCCGGACAGGTATGCACACACGGCACCAGCCAGTGTTCCCGCTCGCCGAGTTGGGTACATTTGTCCGCCAGGCATCCGGTCGGACAGACCTCGACACAAGCGCCACAGAACTTGCAGCCCGACTCGATCAGTGTAGGGGCGATGCTGCCGACAACCAGGCGCCCGTTGTTGTGGACGATTCCGAGCGCCTCAACGCCGCGAACCTGGTTGCAGACCCGGACGCAGCGCGCGCAGTCGATGCACAGATTGAAGTCGCGGGCGAAGAGCGGCTCGTCCTCCAGAATCGGCAGTCCCGCCGGCCGATAGCGCGGCGTCTCCTCCTTCACGCCGACGTACTCGGCCACTTTGCGCAGCTCGCAGTTATGAAACTGAGTGCAACAGCGTTCCTCTTTCGGGACGTTGGCGGAACAGTCCTCCAGGCTGCACCCCTCCCGCTGGGCGCAGGTCAGGCAGGCGTGTGGATGGCGACCCAGAATCCGCATCAGATTCGTGCGCCTGAGTGCCCAGAGCGCTTCGCTTTCGGTCTGGATCACCATGCCGTCAGACACCGGCGTATGACAGGCCCGCACCGGCTCAGATTGCCCCGCTACCTCGACTACACAAAGACCACAACCCTCCAGACGGGTGATTGACGATTGACGGTTGACGATTGACGATTGAGGATTGCCAGATTGTATCTTGTCGGCTAATATATCATCTTGTGCTATGGGATTGTTGACGTAGCATTGGTTACCTCGAAAGACTTGTGTTGAAAGAGGCAAATCCTGAAAAGGCGGCAGATCGGGGTGATTACACAGGGATGGAATGTATATACCGTTGTCCGCCGCGACGTTCAGTATTGTGGCTCCATCTTCCGCCTCGCACGCTTTACCATTGAGGTTAATCTTGGCCATAAAGCCCTACGCTCTCAATCCGCAATCGCCAATCGTCAATCTGCAATCGTCAATCCGCGCTCACCAAGAGTGCGAGATGGCCCGCGGCTTGCACGCCTCGACACACGGCAGCGGCGGCCGATTCCGGTCCGGTTTGCAGGGATTACAGGTGTACTTGAGCTTCTTGCGCTGTTCATCACTGACAAAGGCCACCGGCTCGTCGCGCAGGGGGTCGTTCGGGTCCTCGCCGACCACAAACACGTTTTCGGGGCAAGCCGAAACGCAGTCGCCGCAACCGTCGCACTTGTCCGTATCGATGGTAATAAAGAAATCCCCGGCACCATCCTTATAGCCATAATTAGCAATCATGATCTAATGTCCATAATCTGATGTGCGGAATCAAGGTGTGATCCGCACAGTGCAATGGTACTAACCTTGACCTCAACCACTACTGTGTCCCTATGCGGCACAACTTCCTATGCGGTACAACTCCTTCTGCAACTCATGGTCCCGTAGGGACCGCCGAGAATAGCCCAGCGATTCATCGCTGGGTTGCGGTGAGCCGTATACGCTGTGTCCCGGAGGGACAACTGAATCCGTGGTTAGGCGCCGCAGCCGGTTCATTCGTCCCTACGGGACTATCGGCGGCACTTTGCCTCGCATTCCCAGCGATAAATCGCTGGGCTATTATCGAGCGCCCCTAACGGGGCTAAGTCTGTCGCGCATCGACACTTATACGATTCATTCAGCCTTGTCACCTTGCCAAGGTTAGTACCATTGCGCACAGCGGACCCTACGGACTACAATCGTCAAAAGTCAATCTGCAATCGTCAACCGTCAATCTGGCAACCGTCAATAGCCTCACGCTTTGCGGCGTTTCTTCTCCAACGCCTGAGCGAATAGTGCTCCCCCCAACGCGCCGGCGATTTGGGAGTCGTAGTCGGTCTTCAAGGCCTCAAGCTTCAATTCCCGCTCGAGGCGCTGGACAACGCCGCTGTTCTTGCCGATCCCGCCGGTAATGGCGAATTCCTTTTTCACATCGATCCGCTCGAGCAGCGTGACCACGCGGTGGGCCATGGCGGAGCAATACGCGGCCAGCACCTTGTTCTTGGGCCAGCCCTCCCGCAACAGCGCGGAGGCCTCCGACTTGGCGAAGACCACGCAGGTGCTCGAGACCGGCTCGGGCTCCTCCTCCACCGAGAGGGACATCTCGCCCACTTCCTCGATCGAGACCGAGAGCAGGTCGGCGAAAACCTCCATGCCGCGCCCGGTGCCGGCGGCGCACTTGTCGTTCATCAGGAAAGCCTCGACCTTGCCGCGCTCGTCACAGCGAATCGCCTTGCAGTCCTGCCCGCCCATGTCGAGGATCGTGCGGACGGTGGGGCCGTACATGAAATTGCCGCCCCGCGCGTGACAAGCGATTTCCGTGATGGCCTTATTGGCGAACGGCACGTTGACGCGGCCATAGCCCGTGCCCACCGTGAAGTGGATGTCATTCAGCGTCATCCCGGTGCCGTCCATGGCCCAGTTAATGGCTTGATTAGCACTTTCCGGGCTGTCGAAACCGGTCCGCTGGTTGCTGAAAGCATACAGCTTACCATCCAACATGATCACGGCCTGCGAGCTGACAGAGCCGATGTCCACGCCGGCGCTGATGATGTCTGCACCCTTCCAGTCCATACTCTCGTCGTGCCAGCGATATTCTTTCCAGCGCCAAAATTCTTTTTTCTCGCTCACGTTTATCTCCTTATTTAGCTTTCAGCACTCAGCTTTCAGCACTCAGCTTTCAGCACTCAGCTTTCAGCACTCAGCTTTCAGCACTCAGCTTTCAGCTTTCAGCACTTGGCTATCAGCGGTCGGTTCTCAGCGTACGTATAAAAGCCGCGAGCATTCGTTTTACTTCTGTCACTTCTTCTGTAAGACCCCGATAAACGCCCGTATGTAACAAGTTGAGATCATGAGCTAGTAGTACGTGGTATTCCAATTCGCTCGCTGATCCCATTGCAATTTGCAGGAAACGGGCAAAATCCTTATCTCCATCTCTGCCACAACCTTCCGCAATGTTAGCAGGTATAGATGCACAGGAGCGTCGCATTTGACTCCTGAGACCATACAACTCATCTTTTGGAAATATGGACGTGGCTTTGTAAATCGCCAGCGTCAACTGGTGACTCTTCTGCCACACCTTCACATCCCTAAAGTTCTTCATGCCCGCTTGTCTATCCTAGAAAGCTGACTACTGACCGCTGACCACTGAAAGCTGATCGCTGACCGCTGAAAGCTGATCGCTGACCGCTGAAAGCTGATCGCTGATCGCTGACCGCTGAAAGCTGAAAGCTGAAAGCTGATCGCTGACCGCTTTCTTATTCGGCGGCTGCCAAAGCAGCGCCGAGGGCGCCGATGTACTCGGGATCTTCGGGAACATATACATCCGACTCCAGACCGCGTTTCATGGCTTTTACGAAACCGGGATTCAGAGCTACACCGCCGATTAGGACGAAATCCTTCTCAAAGCCGACCTTCCGAACCATCGAGATGATGCGGCTGGCGGTGGCGTCCAGGACCGCCCGGGCGATGGCCTCGCGCGGCGTCTTGTTGTGGATCAGCGTCACGACCTCGGACTCCGCGAATACGGCACACTGGGCGTTCATCTGTACTGCCTCCTTGGATTGCAGCGCCAGCGACCCCAACTCCTCAACTGTCACCTGCAAGGCCCGGGCCATCCCTTCCGCGAACGTGCCCGCTCCGGCGGCGCACTTCTCGTTATAGGCGAAATCGATCACCTTGCCGCGCTCGTTGCAGCGGACCATGCGGCCCTCTTCGGCGCCCACATCGACCACCGAGCGACACGCCTTGTGAATGTGGACAGCGCCCTTGGCCGCGGCGCCGACCTCGGTGATCTCACGGTCCGTGATGGCGCAGTCCTTCCGGCCCGTGCCGGTGGCCATGAAACGATCCACCTTCTCCTTAGTCAGTCCGGCGTTGGCCAGAGCCTCATCCAAAGCCGTTTGCGTCGCCGCGGCAGTGTCAATGCCGGCGAGCACGCGGCTCTTGCCCAACACCTTCCCATCCTCGGCCAACACCACCTTGATGGTCTTCGCTCCAATATCAATACCGGCGGTTATCATGATGTCATCATCTCCAGTAACTGTATCGATTGACGATTGACGATTGACGATTGGATCTTGTCGAGGACTTGCGTAATGACCAATCGTCAAGCGTCAATCGTCAATCATCAATCGTCAATCTATTTCTTCATGTCGAGTGTTTCCATGAAGGCGTCGAAGCGATCCTTGACGCGGGCCTCGTCGAACTCGCGCTCATCGCCCATATTGCCCTCGAACGCCATTACCGGGTAACCGGCTTCGATCAATCCCAAACGATTCTCCGCGATGCCGACCGACAGCCCCTCGCAGCCGCGGTTGTAGTGCAGCATGACCCCGTCGAGATGCCATTCCTTGGCGATCCGAATCATCATCTCCGTCTTGATATGCGGGGAATAGAAGTGCTGCCATTCGGGCTTGCTCAGCATCCAGTCGGCGTATAGCCGCAGGGCCTGGTCGCGGTCCTTGATCTCGATGCCCTGATCCATCGGGGTCGTGCGCGGACCCCAGGTGCCGTCGGGCTTGTCTTCCCAGATCCCGACCAGGCCGAAGGTGTACAGCGAGCCGACGGACAGCGCCCCGAACTGCTCCATATACCGGAATATGCTCAAAAAGCCCCACGGCGGCTGCGTGTCGGACATCAGCCGGCAGCGCTCGTTGGGGATGGCGGCGATGCCTTCCGCGACGCGTTCCTGGACCTCGTCGCGCAGCTCGTCATAGAAGTCGGCGGTCGATTTGTCGTGCTTGTTGAGCGTCCCCAGCACGTAGAGCGAGTACATAGTTTTCTCTTCCAGCGGGGCGGGGATGTTCTTGTTGAGGGCACAGATCTCGGCCCATTTGGAGGTGCTGCGGAATTCGTTCTTGACCGCCTCGATCAGCAACTCGTCGTTATATTTGCGGCCGGTGGTCTTCTCCAGCCACTCGATGCCGTCGTGCATTTGAGCCACCAGATAATCGACCTTATGTGGAGCCACCTCCTCGTACGGCCCGACCGCCACGTCGATACAGAAGTGCGGGATCCCGCCCTCCAGGTCGCTGACCACCTGGTACCACTTGGCATGGCTACAGCAGATGTGGTCTTGCCAGAGGAAATCCGGCTTGGGGAATGGTCCGCCGAAGACGTATTCGTCGAGCAGGATCGAGCCCCAGTAATTACGCATATACGAGCACAGGTCGCGCGCGTAGCCCTTCTTCTCCGTCGCTTCGAGGCAGCGCAGCGAGAACTCCTTGTTGTAGGCTATGCTGGCGCCGTAGGGCTCGCTGGTCAGGCTCACGACGTCTTCTCCCAAACCGGACGGAATGGCACTGAAGGTCCACGCCCCGCCGGCCCACCGCAGCCCGCCGCGCTCGTGAGCCTTGGCATAGTCATCATAGTATTTCAGCCGCAGCTCCTTGGCCTTCTTCCAGCACTTCAGTGGAGCCGTCTTATATTTCGCTTTATTCGACATCGCGTCGCGATCCTTTCACCAGGCAACGAGTTATGTACAATCGTCAATCGTCAATCTGCAATCGTCAATTCAAAAGAGGTCGTCTTCCTGGAGCATTTCGAGAAACGCCTCGACCCGCACCTTGAACTGGCCGATCGGCACGGTCACGTCGAATTCCAGGAACAGGGTCTTGATCCCGGCGTCATTGAGCGCCTTGGTCAAGGCCGGGGTGTCGATCTCATGCGGGTCGCAGAACTTCTGCTGCATGACGATCGCGCCCTGCACGTCGTATTTCCTGGCCAGTTCGAGCACGTGCGGCACGCGGGTGCGCTCCGGCCAGTCCTTAGAGGGGCAGGGAACCCTCTTGACATAGCGCTCGGCGATACCTGCCAGTTGATTACTATTGGGCTCGACGTTGTTCCAGAAGTAGCGCGTGCCCGTGCAGTGGTCGTCGATCACGAAGGTGGCCCCGCAGGACTCGACCATGCGGATGAACTCGATGTCGTCGTCCTCGCTGCCCAGAATCATCAGCCGCGTGCCGGTCGGACGATCGGTAGTCCGCTCGGCCAGACGCCCCAGCAGCTTCTCCAGGGCCGCGTTGTGCTCGCGTTTATCAACCATCTGCGAGGAGAGCACAACTTCCATCGCTTCCTCGCCGGTCAGCGGCGGCGACTCACCTTGGCGCAGCTCGAAGACCCGCCACATCAATTGGCGGTTGCGGTTGTATATCTCGACCGCCTCCTCGATGGCTTTGTCTTCGATCTTGCGGCCCAGCCACTGCTCTAGCTTAGCCTTGAATAATTCCAGCTCTTTGATCAGAAACGGCACGGCGTGCTTGCTTTGCACATGGTGGGGCATCGGCAGGTAGTAGCTGAAATCGACCGGCACGTGCTTTTCCCAACTGGTATAGGACTGCCGGATGTGTAGGCAGGACTGGGCGATCGTGATGCCGTCCAGGTAATCGAACCGTCCCTTCAGCCCTTGCGCCAGGCAATCGCGGCAGAACGGGCAGAACATCGCGAAGATGTGTGGCTCGGTCACGTCCTGCACCTCATGGCTGCCGAGGATACGCACCGGCAGAATACCGGCGGCGTACAGCAACTCCTCGGGAACGTAGGTACAGAAGTAGCCGATGATCTTGCCGCCGGTACGTTCTTTCCACTGCTTGGCGTACTCGGCCCGCTTGATCCGCCAATTGCGAAAAGTCTCGAAAGTCTCCTGGTCAAGTCCGACTTGACTTGCCATAGTCGTATCTCCTATCCGTTGCAAATCCGGTCTCGCACAGGGCTCGGGGCTCCCGGTCATCATGAGTTCGCCGGGTAGTCCGCTGTCGTAGCCCCCGCAGGGGGCGGCGGAATACAGCCCAGGGTGAGCGCAGCGAGCCCTGGGTTATCGAAGGACGCATAAACGAACCCCCGCAGGGGGTGACGGAAGCGCGCCTTAGCGGGTTGTGTTCTGTATAGGAATCCATGATCAACATATTTCCGTCGCCCCTTTCAGGGGCTGCAACTGGTTTTGTCCTGTCCACCCAGGGCTCGCTGCGCTCGCCCTGGGCTGTATTCCGTCGTCTGCTTCGCAGACTTTTAGCGATCGGTCATTTTGCACCAGCTTCCTCGGTCGCCTCCATATCGACCATGCCGTTATCCGTGGGGTAGCGCCAGCCGGGAAGCTCGGCTTCCTGACAAGCGTAATTCATCTTGGGAACCCGGGCGCCGCGGTCGAGCAGTGCCAGCAAGCCCGTGCTGATAAACGGGTTCTTCCGCGGGTTGAAGACTTCGCCCGTCTCCCTGGCCAGGGCCTCGTCGTCGATGCCGCGGGCGAGCTGCTGCTTGAACAACGCCCGCGAGTACGGGGCGTCCTTGGCCATCAGGCGGGCCCGCTCGTATCCTCGCCGCAAAGCCTCCAATTCATCATCGTAAACGCCATTGCTCAGGCCGACCTGATAAGCCCGGTCGGCGGTCATGCCCTGGTCGAAAATCTCGATGATGGCCGAATCGCCCAGACCCAGCCGTTTCAGCTCGCCGGCTGCTCCGAAGCCACCCAGGATGGCGTAGTCTAATTCGGGTTGGTTGTAGGTGCTCTTCGGCTGCCAGACGGTCTTACGTTCCAATGTGTCGAACATGAAGCCTGCGGCCCGCACGTCGTAACGCAGGTCGAGGAAATAGCTGAACTCTGCTCCGCCGCCCCATTTTTCGCCGAAGATGCCGACCGTCGCGACGGGGCTGTGTTGGATCATGCGGAACAGGCTCATGCCGCGGCGGGTGAAGGCGGCCGCTTCAGCCTCGCGCAGTGGGACATAACCCTTTTCGCGCTCGAACCAGCCACGGTTGAACTCGCGGGCGTCGGCCCCGAGCATGCGCATGCCGCCGCCGGCGGCGGTGAATAAAACCGCACCGCAACGGCCCTCGCGGTGAAGCCGCAGCGCCTGGTTGTAGGCGTGGGCCAGTTGATCGAGCGCGGCCCGGTTCCAGACGTTGCCGCGCAGCGGGCTGTTGAACACGATGCTGACCACGCGGTCGCGCGACTGCGGCTCGAAATACTTGAGGTCCAGATAGCTGCCGCGGTATTGCCCCGTGTCGAGATCCAACTCCGCCACCGGCGTACGGAAGAACTTGCCGTAGCCCAGCAGCCGCTTGAAGTTGCGTTTCCTCATCTCGTGCAGCAGACACGGCCGACCCTGGCGCGGCCCGGTCAAGCCGTCCACATCGAGCAACTCGACCATGTAAGGATCGTCGGCGTTCTCGTCGCGCGCGCGGCGGACCAGCTCCAGCACGCCGTTGATCGTCAGGTGTTTGATCAGCGCGTCGACCACCTCGATGATCCCGACCTTGTAACGCAGCCCGGCCCGGGTCGAGATGTTGATCTGCCCCGGCGTCGCGTAACGATCCTGGATCATATCCAGGGCGTATAGCAAAATCGGCAGGGCATAACGCCGAAACGCCCGCCCGCCGGCGTCGTCGGCGCAGGCCACGTGTACCAGCGATTCGGCACTCTTGATCTTGCCGGCCACGCGGTCGCGCTCGGCCGCTTCAAAATATGACCAGAAGTCCTTGCGCGAGATTTCGCCGATCGGGTCGTACTTGCCCGTAGTTGGATTAAGAACCTTCACCGGCTTGGGCCGCTTGTCCTCACTCCACAAATAGAAACCCTGGCGGCTCGGCGAGTTGACGCCGATGCGACCTTTCTGCTCCAGCTTGGCGATCCAATCGGGGTAATGCTTGCCGTCACGGTTATACAGTGGGCGCAGGCGGTCGGTCTCCGGCAGGGCCTGCCCCATGTGCCGCGACGATTCGGTGTAGGGCATGTGGCCGGTCTGATCGAGCACCGTGAACGGGTTGGCGGTAAACAGGTCCCACAGCCCGCCGAGCTGCACGATGTCCTGCCCGGTCTTCAGGTCCCACGAAATGATCGCCCCCATGCCCTGGAAAATCGGATCGGTGATGTAGCCGTGATGATCGACCGGCAAAGCCACGACTGTCTTCTCAAGAATCTGGTCGGCGAAGACCACGCCGAACGCGAAAGTGTCGTGCGAGGCGTACTTGCCCTTCATCACGTCGAGCAGCCGATTGGCCTCGAACGGGAAGTAGCCGTGTACGGTCAGGAACTTCTCGCGGAAGGCCGCGGCCTTGAACAACACGGCCAGTTCGGCGGTCGTATGCGCGGATGTATTAGAAAAAACGGCTGCGATGCGCTCGGCGTCGGCGGTTTTCTCGATCGTCTCGAAAATCTTGGCCTTGATCTCACCCCGCTCGGTGGCCACCTCCCAGATGATGTCCACATCAGCCAGATCGGCGTAGTCCTGGGTGTATTTCGTGCGGGCTTGCCGGGCTTTCGCATCCTCTTCGCGGAGTTGAGCCCCCTTGACCTGCCGCTGCCACAGGCCGTTGAGCATGGACTCCGCCCGCTTCAAGGCCTCCGCCTGCACGTCGAGCACGATGATGTCGTAGTCGGTTTTTTGCAGCAAATCTATGACAATGCCCTGACCCATGGTGCCCGCGCCGATGACCGCGACGGAGTGCACCTCATTGACCCGCCGGACCGCCGGCTCGAGCGACCTGTCACCAAACGCGAATGCTTTTTTCATTCCGTGTCCTTCCCTTGCTGTAACCGTTCGAGCACGAAACCGTGGATAGTGTCCGCCGCGTCCAGCGCCTGGCGGGCGACCTGGAGCGGGGGCCAGAATTCGTGGTCATAGCGCAGTTCGACGGCGTACGGCGTCAGTTCCTGTCCCAGGGCCTTGATGGTCGCGAATGCTGGATCAGTTTGCGCACAAACCTCGATCAGCTTCTCCAGGTTGTGAATGAAAGGGAACTCGATCCCCCGCGCCGTCAGATACGCCTTGATGCACTTTTCAGCCGCCTGCTGGGCGTGAAAACACGCCGCGTCAAGCGCTTCGCCAGCCGATATGCACAAGCGGGCGCTGACTAGATCGCTCTTGGCCTTGCGAAGCCAACCCTGTACCAAATCATCCTTCTTTTTCATATAACACCGTGCCCTGCTGGACCGCCGTGGTTATAAACGCCTGGGGCACTTGGCTCCATTCTTCCACCTCTTGCGGGCTGTACACCAGGATGTCCATCGGCACGAGGATATCGCTCAGTGCTCCGTAGATAGGCGCGGCCCGCCGGTAGCGCGGCTGATCAGACCGGGCAATCACCAGCAGATCGAAGTCGCTCTCGGGCCGCGCCGTCCCGCGCGCTCGACTGCCGAACAGGATGATCTTCTCCGGCTGAACCATCGCCACTATCCGGTCGATGATCGCCTGCCGCAATGTCTCGTCGATCTGAACCATCCTGATTGCCTCTACATCACCGTGCGCGATCTTGCGACAGCTCGGATGTCGCATGACCGCGCGGGCTGAAGCCCGCGGCTCTTCTTCAAGTCGCTCTTTTATCTGTTTCTCTTGTCTTTTTCTCTGCGTTCTCTGCGATCTCCGCGGTGAATCTCCCGCGGTATTACGTCTGCTCGGTATCTCGGATGATCACCGCGGCGCCCTGACCGCCGCCGATGCAGGCGGAGCCGCAGCCGTATTTCACGCCGCGGCGCTCCATTTCGTACATCAGATCGACCAGGATGCGGGTGCCGGTCGCGGCCAGCGGGTGGCCGATCGCGACCGCGCCGCCGTTGACGTTCGTGATTTCCCGATCCAGGTTGAGTTCCTTTTCGACCCCGAGATACTGGGCCGCGAAAGCTTCATTGACCTCAAACAGCCCGATGTCCTTTTGTTCGAGCCCGGCCCGCGCCAGGGCCTGCTGGATAGAGGGGACCGGCCCGCGCCCCATCACGCGCGGCTCGACGCCGGCCACCCCATAGGACATGATCTCGTAGCGCGTCGGCATACCCAGTTTCTCGGCTTCCGCGCGATCGGCGATGATCAGCGCCCCTGCCCCGTCGCAGATCTCGCTGGCGTTCCCGGGTGAGACGAGCTTGTTCGGCGTGAAACCCGGCAATTTCTCCAGCACTTCCATGGAGGTTTGACGCACGCACTCGTCGCGCGCCAGATACACCGGCTGCCCAGTCAGGTCCGTCGCGTCGACGGCGAAGATGCCGCGCAGGGCGTCGCCGCCATTGAAGTGGCTGTTACGGTAAGCCGCCCGGGCGCGGCTGTGCGAAGAATCCGCCAATTCATCGCATTCCCGGCGAGTAACACCCATTCGCGTGCCGTATTCGTCCGCCGTGATCATCATCGCGGTCTCGGCCAGGTCGTGGTTGAGCCCCGCCAGCATGGCGTCCTCCAGCTTGCCGCCATCCACGAACTCCCAGAAATTGGCCCCCGACCGCCGCGGCGAGCGGACAATCTGTGGGACCCGCGACATCGTCTCCCCGCCGACGCACAGCCCGATCTTGGCGTCATCGATCGCGTCGGGCAAAGCAATCTGCTGGAAGGCACAGATCACGGTCTGGAACCCACTGCCGCAGATGCGCTGCACCAAAAGCCCCGGCGTCTCGGTCTTAAGGTGACAGCGCAACGAGATGTTGCGCGGGAAATAGATGTCCTGGGCGCCGGGCGCGGTGTACTGGTACACGTTGGCGCCGACGGTGGTGTCTATCCGCTCGCGCGGCACGCCGCTACGGCGGATCGCCTCCTCGGCGGCCAAGAAGCCCAGGTCCTCGGCCGCGAAATTGCGCAAGCTGCCGCACTTGACGCCGACCGGCGTGCGGGCCGCCCCGGCGATGACCACATGGGGTATCTCGTTATGCTTCACTGGCTACCGTCCTTTGCGATTCTTGTTTGACCTGGATGACTTCCGCGGGCGGCTGTGGTGCGAACAACGCCGCTACCTGGTCCTTGAAGTTTTCCATCACGACTTTGCGCACCAGCTTGCCGGAAGGCGTCAGCTCGCCGTTGTCCATTGATGGCCCCCGCTCGGCCAACACCGCCCGCCGCACACGCTCATACTTGATCTCCACCAGCGGATTGATGCGTTCGATCTCCGCGGCGTACAGCTCGCGCACGGCGGGATCGTCAAGCATGTTATCAGCCGGGATGTCGTGCCGCGCCGCCCACTCGCGCAGACTGCTGAAATCGGGGTAGATCAACACTCCCACCATGTCCTTCCCGCTGCCCAGTGCCACGCATTGATTGATATAAGGCGATTCGTTGGTCAGCAGCATTTCGAGGCGATGCGGACGGATTTTCTCGCCGGTGGTGAGCTTGAAAGTCCCGTCCTTGCGGCCGAGGATGCGCAGCCCGTTCTTCGTGAACTCGCCCAGGTCGCCGGTGTGGAACCAGCCGTCCTCGGTCAGCACGTGCGCGGTGGCCTCCTCGTCGTCGAGGTAACCCTCCATGACGTTCGGGCCCTTGACCAGGATTTCCTGTTCGCTGTCGATCCGCACGATGCAGCCGGGCAGCGGGATGCCCACATAGCCGCTCTTCCACTCGCTGTCCTTGGTGGTCGCGGTGACGCACGGCCCGGTCTCGGTTAGACCCCAACCCTCCAGCACGTGGATCTTGTGCGCGCGGTAGGCCGCCTCGACGTGCGCCGGCAACGCGGCCCCGGCGGTAAAGATGAACCGCAGCCGGCCGCCAAAGATGATCTTGTCGATCTGGGGGTCTTCCCGGCAGCGGGTCACCAGCAGGTCGTGCACGCGCGGCACGCTGAAGAAGACCGACGGGTCGTAGGCTTTCCAATTATCGATCAGCCGCTCGAGGTCCTTGCCGCGTGAGTCGTCGAGACACAATTCGCAGCCGTTGTAGAGCGTCATGAAGCGCTCGAAGAGCCCGCCGAAGCTGTGGTGCCAGGGCAGGTAGTTCATGAGGACGTCGTTTTCGTTCAGGTCCCACATGAGCGACATCGCCTTCTGCTGGGAGATCAGATGCCGATGACCCAGCAGGACCCCCTTGGGCGCGCCCGTGGTCCCGGAGGTGTACATTATCACGCACAGATCGTCCGGCTCGACGGCTTCAACGCGCTCCCACAATTGCGCCTCGGAGACACCCCCCTCGGCGGTCAGCGTGGCGAAGTCGAGCGCCCCCCACTTCCGGCAGCCGGCGTCGAAGTCCATGCAATAGTACTTCTCGATCGAGGGATGCTGGTCGCGCTCGATCTTGTCGAGCTGGTGCCGGCCCGAAACCACCAGGAACCGCGGCGTGGCCCGGCCGAGCACGTACGCGGCCTGCTGCGGCGGATACCCGGCAAAGATCGGCACCGTCACCGCCCCGATCGACATCGTGGCCAGCTCGAACAGGTACATCTCCGCCCGGTTCTCGGACAACATGCCGATCCGGTCGCCCCGGCGAACCCCCAGTGCGAGCAGATGACGGGAAATCTGGAAAACCAGACGCGCGAATTCCTTCCAGGTAAAGGCCGTTTCGCGCTTACCCTTCCGATAGCGGAGATATAATTTGTCACCCCAGTGCTCGGCGCGATCTTTCAGCAGCAGGCCGAAAGAAGATTCGTATTCGCCCAGTGGCGACGGATGCCGGTGCTCGTCGCCGATCTTCTTGATCCCCAACTGCTCATCGAGACCGAAGGCCGTGGTTTGGCGGTACGCCAAACAAGTATCCCGCAGCAGCTCCTTGGTCAGGTTGAATCTCTCTTCGGGTGGCTTGAAGGCGAAATCGGCACTCATCGGGTCCATCCCCAGGCGATGACTAACCAGGCCCATGGCGGCGAAATGGACCAGGTTCGTGGCCAACTCCTTGACGTGGGAGCAACCGCCGCCGCCCCCCACCCGGTGCCCGATCTCGCGCAGTACGCCGCGCTCGATCCGCAGTCCGACCAGGCGGTCGGCGATGTGCTCGATCTCGCGGCAGACCGGGAACGGCACGCGGATCATGTCGAGCTTGCTGCGGATGATCTGCTCGTCAGGGAGGTAGAGCGTCAGCTCGAGCTTGATCAGGTGGTCATTATCGAGGACGGTCGCAACCATCAGCATCTCATCCGAGCCGTTTTCCCAGAGCTCAATGTTGTAATTGCATTGTCCGGTCAGTTTCATGTTGTTCCTCCTCGGATCGCCGGCTCCGTTCACCCCGGACTGCTCCCGATGGCGGATCGCCTTGGCCATCGCCTCCTGCACCTGGTCCTTGAGCGACTCGAAAAGAGCCTCTTCCTTCTCCAGCCCGGCG
>JAGMDK010000196.1 GCA_023128695.1 Phycisphaerae bacterium | reverse complement strand
CAGCCCGGCGGCCAACGCGTCGCGGAACGTCTTCAGCGAGCTGGTGATGTGTCCGGCGTGTAGCAGGATCGTCGCCAAGTGCGTGGGCCAGATGTCGTCGTAGGTCACGTCAGGAGCGTACGCGCCGACCGCCTGGCCGACGTCGAACACCGCCCGCGTGATCTGATGCACGAAGTCAGCCTTGGTTGGGTCTTTGCACAGGTCGCCCATCCGCAAATCAACCAATTCGCCATCATCACGAACGGTATGGATCAGACCGCCGACGTTGAGCACGATGGAGATCATGCCCTTGTCGAACTCGATCCGGGTGCGCGGCACGCCGCGGGCGTGGGTGAAGGGGTAGTCGTGTGCGGTCAGGATGGTCTCGATGCGTCCGCGTTCAATATCACCGCCGCCGGCGAATACGAGAGTCCCCTTGCGTTCGAGCAGATAGATGGTATTGGCGCCGCTGCCGCGCCGGCCGCCGGCCTGGAGCGAGACGCCGCGCACTACGCGCTCGAGCAATATCTCGCGCATCGGGTCAGTGAAGCCGGGCAGGCGCTCCATCAACATCGCCTCCCGCAGTTGCTCGCTGTAGGTGTGGATCGCCTGCTCCGAGAGAATCCCGTTGGGCAGGATCAGCAGGATCGGCACCTCTCGGCGGAGATCATCCTCCGACCGCAGCCGCCCGCGCTCGGCGATATTACCGAGATAGCGAGTCATCTCGCCGGTGAACAAACCGAGCTGATCGGGGTTGCAGCAGACCAGCAGCAGTTCGGGCAATCCGTCCCGGGCGTCGGCCTCCAGCAGATTGGCGAAGATGCGGCCTTCGAGCGAGATCGAGCGGAGCGTACCATGCTCATCGAGGTTCAAAACCCCGGCGTCCTTGAGCGGCTGCGTGATTCCGTCGCCGCCGCGGCCGATGAAACACTCCGCGTCGGCATGCACGAAAAAGGCCACCCCCAAGGCCCCAGGCGGATGAACACCAAGCTCGCCTTCACGCAACATCAGAACACTCGATTGACGATTGACGGTTGACGATTGACGATTGTGTTTGAGTCATCCCCGCCATTGCATCATTCCCCGATGAAGATGGAAAAGCAATAAGCGTGAACAAGTCGACAGAACTCCTGAAAGTGTCCTGGTTCAGCGGATAATCCGAAGTCACGCAATCTCCAATCGTCAATCGTCAATCGTCAATTGATCAGGGGATTACAATCGACCTTAACGACAGGCCCTCCTTCATCACCTCGAACGCCTTGCCGATCTCGTCCAGTTTGAAGCGGTGTGTTACTTGGCGTTTGACGTCGATCTTGCCCTGTTCGACCATCCGGATCAGCGGGATGTAATCGACTGGGCGGCAGCCGAGCGAGCCGACGATCTCCAACTCCTTGAACATGATCTTGCCGGCCACGATCGAGATGGCCTCGTGTGTATACCCCACCACGCACAACCGCCCGCCGACGCGCACGGACTCGAACGCCTCTTCGATCGTCCGTGGGTTGCCGATCACCTCCATGGCGATGTCGGCTCCGCCGCCGGTGAGCTTCTTGATCGCCTTGCTGACGCGTTCGACCTGCGTCGCGTTGATGGTCTTGGCCGCTCCGAACTCGATCGCCCATTCCAGCTTCTTATCGTTTATATCGACGGCGATCACATACCCGCCGGCCGCGGACGCCATCTGGATGGCGTTGATGCCCACTCCGCCGCAGCCGAAAACCGCCACCGTGTCGCCCGGTTGCACGCGGGCGCGGTTCTTGACGGCGTGGTAGGGCGTCGAAATCGCGTCCGCGATGATCGAGGCCTCTTCCAGCGGGATAGATTCCGGCAGGTCCAGCACATCTTTGGCCGGCACCGCGACGTACTCGGCGTAGGCCCCGTCGAAATGATTGCCGAGCATGGTCATCGAGCTACAAATGTTCTCGCGCCCCAGTCGGCAAGCTTGGCAATGCCCGCAGGTCAGCACCGCCGGGATCAGCACGCGTTGCCCCTGCTTGACATTGGTCACATTGGCCCCGGCCTTTTCAACGATGCCGGAAGCCTCGTGCCCCAGCACGATCGGCGGCTTTTTGAACGTCGGCACGCCGTGCTCGATGTAGTGCAAATCGGTATGGCACACGCCGCAGGCCGCGACCTTCACCAGAATCTGGTCGTCGCCGATTTGCGGAACGGGAATGTCCTCGATCTTCAGGCCTTTTTCAGGACCGTGGAATACTACAGCTTTCATAAATCAACCCTCTTGCGATTGACGATTTAAGATTGACGATTGACGATTTAATTCCGACGATTGACGATTGTTGTGGTTGCGGGCCGTTTTTATGGAGGCGACGACTAGAGATAATATTGCGTCGCCTTCTCGTACAAGGTCATCCAACAATTCGGCTTTGACCTCGCCGCTTTCTATCAATAACTCAAGCCAGTAGAGCGATTCGTCACACTCCTCCTCAACGATTTTCATCTTCGCTACGAAATCGGCTCGCGATCTGGCACGGCACGCGGCTCGGTAGTTTGCGCCCACCGACGTTCCACTACGAAGTAGCTGCCTACCGATCACGTCACTCACTTTTGACTGCGGCAACGCCTTCACTAACCGGATCATTCTCAAAGCAAATGTCCGGGTACGTTGTTTGAATTCAACCGGATTCATATCTATCGCCTCGACCCGTCCTAACGCCGCAATCGTCAATCGCCAAACACAATCGTCAATCGTCAATCGTCAATCATCAATCGTCAATTGCCTACATGTGTTTCCAAACTGGCGTACGTTTCTCCAGAAACGCCGCGATGCCCTCGTGGGCGTCAGACAGCTTCATCAATTCGTCTAGGTATAGGGCTTCGACTTTCTCCAGGTGCGCGAGGATCTGTTCTCGCGCTAGCATGGTCGTCGCTCGTTTCGCAAGCCGAACCACCGGGCGGGATAGCTTCCGGATCTCAGCCAAGTACGTATCCACGGACGCATCAAACTCATCCGCCGGATAAACTTGGTTCACCAGCCCGATACGATAGGCTTCATCCGCTTTGATCGTCGTGCCGACCGCCGTCAGCTCGATCGCTTTCTTGATCCCGATCTGTGGGGGCAGGATGCAAGCCGCTATCGGCGGAAGAACACCGACTTGCACTTCGGGCTGCCCGAACTTGGCCCGCTCGGAGGCCAACACGATGTCACAGAATGTTGCCAATTCGCAACCGCCGCCGAGAGCCGCGCCGTTGACGGCCGCTATGGTCAGCGCGTCAGTGGCGGCGAGCCTCCTGAAAATGCCGTGGAACTGCGCGATCATATCGCCGACCTTCTCGTCGGTGTGATCGCTCACGTCGACGCCGGCGCTGAAGGCCTTGCCATTTGCTCGCAGCGCTATTGCCGCCAGATTCGCGTCGGCGAGCACGGCTTCGAGCGCGGCGTTGATTTCCGCCATCATCGGGATATGCAGCACATTCAACGGCGGCCGATTCAACGTAATCGTCGCAATACCGTCCGTTACATCCACTGTGACAAACTCATAATCACTCATATTGGCCTCGAACTCGCATACAGAATCGTCAATCGTCAACCGTCAATCGTCAATTGAAATCACTTTTCTCGCTTGATGACCATCGCCATACTCACGCCGCCGCCGCCGCAGATGGCGGCGAGGCCGATTTCGCCGCCGGTGCGTTTCAGGGCGTGGTAGAGCGTCACCACAATGCGGGCGCCGCTGATTCCGGTCGGGTGGCCCAGCGCGATCGCACCGCCGTGGATGTTCAGCTTGTCGCGGTCCCACTTGAGGACTTGTTCGTTGGCCAGCACCTGGACCGCGAAGGCCTCGTTCGCTTCGATCAGGTCCATTTGGTCCAGGCTCATGCCGGCATGCTTCATGGCTGCCGGGATCGAAATGCTCGGCCCTTCGCCCATGGTCTTCGGCTCGACGGCCACACTGGAATAGCCCAACAGCGAAAACAGCGGCGTCGCCCCCAGCGACTGGGCATGTTCACGTGAAGTTATCACCAGTGCCGTCGCCCCGTCGGACATGCCACAGGCGTTGCCCGCCGTGACGGAGCCGTCCTTCTTGAACGCCGGCTTTAGCTTGGCGAGCTTTTCAACCGACGTGTCGGCGCGGATGGTTTCGTCCTTCTCAAAGAGGAACGCCGGCTCTTTGCGTGTGGCCGGAATCTCAACCGGGACGATCTCCTCGTCAAACCAGCCGCTGGACCGTGCTTTCGCGGCCTTCTGATGGCTTTCGGCGGCGAACTGGTCCTGGGCTTCGCGTGTGATCTTGTATTTCTCGACCAGGTTCTCCGCGGTGCCGCCCATTCCGGTCTGGCACAGTGGGTCGATGCTGTCGGACCAGCCGTCGAGCAGCGTGCGATCGCCCATCTTGAAGCCGCTCCAGCGGCAGTCTTTAAGCAGATATGGAATCGTGCTCATGCTATCCATGCCGCCGACCATGACCGTACGGCTGTCGCCCAGCCGAATGGCCTGCGAAGCCGCCTGGATGCAGCGCATGCCCGACGGGCAGGCCATGTTGATCGTCTGCACCGGCACACTGACGGGGATGCCGCCGCGGACCGACGCCGTGCGGGCCGGATTGGGACCATTCCCCGCCTGACGGCAACTACCATAGATCACATCATCGATCCCATCGCCGGCCAATCCGGCCCGTTCCAAGGCGGCCCGAATGGCAACCGCCCCCAGATCGTAAGCGGCGGTGTCCTTGAGAGTCCCCCCAAACCGCCCCATCGGCGTCCGCACCGCACTAATCGCCACAATGTCAGTAAGTTCCACGTTTTCCTCCGCAATCGTCAATCATAAATCGTCAATTTAGATATACTGTCCGCCGTCTACTTGAATCACTTGTCCGGTGATGTGCCTGGCGGCCTCGCTGCACAAGAACGCGACGACCGCTGCCACTTCTTCCGGCTTGCCCAACCGGCCCAGGACGATCTCCGCCAGCGCCGCGTCCAGCACCTGTTGCGGGGCATCCTTCATCATGTCGGTCTCGATCAACCCGGGCGCGACGGCGTTGACGTTAACGCTCGCGCGTCCCAGCTCGCGGGCCAGCGCTTTGGTCAGCCCGATGATGCCGGCCTTGGAGGCGGAATAGTTGGTCTGCCCGAACTTGCCGCGTAGCCCGTTGATCGAAGTGACGTTCACGATCTTGCCGGACTTCTGCTCGCGGAAAATCCCCACGGCAGCGTGTATATAATTGAAATAGCCCTTCAGGTTGGTCTCGATCACCTGGTCCCACTGCTCCTCGGTCATCTTCCAGATCACGCCGTCGCGGTTGATGCCGGCGTTGTTGACCAGGATGTCCAGGCCACCGAAGCTCTCGCGCACCTGGCCGACCATGCGCTCGGCGTCGGCAAAGCTGGCCACGTCGGCCTTGATCGCCAATCCCTTGCGCCCCATGGCCTCTATGTCGGCCACGACCTGTTTCGCCTCGGTATCATGTCGGCGGAAATTGAGTGCCACATTGGCCCCCTGGCGAGCCAGCTCGCGCGCGATCGCCGCCCCAATCCCCAGGCTACCGCCGGTCACAATGGCATTTTTATCTGCGAGTGTCATATTTATCCCATCTGCAATCGTCAATCGTCAATCATAAATCGTCAATCTACAGTTTTGCTCCGCACTTGCCGCAGTGCTCGAAGAAGGCCGGTATCCCCTTGGCCTCGCACTTCGGACACTGCTTGGAGTACGGCCCCCAGAGGAACTCGCTCGAGCCGTTCGGGTCCGCCATGCGTTTCCGCATGCCTATGAAGTCCACCTTGCGCTTTTCCACGAACGCGGTCATGCCCTCGTGCGGCTCCAGACACGTATAGTGAGTGGACAGCCAATCCCGGCCGTGGCCGACGGTCGCGTGCCAGGCGGCCTCCTTCCAGTAATTCACCTGGGTCTTGGTATAGCGCGTGCACTCGAAGAATTTGTTCACGACCTGGTCGCACAGGTCCGCCACCACCTCGTCCAGACGCGACAGGTCGATCGAGTACCCGTCCTTGCCCTTCAGCGCTTTCTTGATATCCGCCGGCGTGGCCCGCGTCTCGAAGGGATTCTCCCACGGGTCCGTATTCCAGTCGGCCAGGGACGTCCGGTCGTTGGTGAACTGCGTGATGAAATTCCCGTCGGGCCCCTTCACGGTCGGCACGACGATGTTCACCAGCCCCATCGCCAATGAGGTGAACGCCTGGTAGCGCTGATTGAGGAACAGGATGCCGCGGGCCTTGCGGTCGCCGACGGTCACGGGCAGCCACTGGGTCGAGCCCCCGCAGGCCACCGAGCCGACGCCGGTGCCGACTTGGGCGATGAAGGCGTGCTCGCCCATCGCCGCCAGGTCGCAGGCTAGCTGGCTTTCGTTGCCGCCGCCGACGGCCATCCCGTTCAGCCGAGCGATCACCGGCTTGGCACAGTTGACCATCGACTCGATATAGCTCCTGAAGCAGCACATGTACTTCCAATAGTCGCGCGGCTTCTGGGTGTACTCCTGCTGGTACTCCTTGACATCGCCGCCCGTGCAGAAGGCCTGGTGCCCTTCGGACGTGAACACCACCACGGCCACGCTGTCGTCCCAGGAAGCGTCCTGGAAGGCGGCGGCCAACTCCTGCAAGCAGGGCGTGCTATAGGCATTGTAGTTGTGGGGCCGGTTAATCGCGACCCGGGCGACCCAGTCACGTTTCTCGTACTTAACTTCCTTCAAGTCGAGTTCCGCGGCGTTTTGGGTGGGGAACATGCTCATTTGACAATCTCCGATGGCGTTGGGTTGCTTGGGCAGTGGAGGAGGGTGGCAAAAAAGGCGAACGAACGTTCGATCGAATACAAGTTATGCAGCGACCATCGCGCTCAACCGCTCCCCATCGTGCCTCACCTGATTACGAAACCCGATTATCCCGCCACTGAAACGGCTGTCAAGTATTTCTCGGACACTATCTGTTGACAGTGCGATCCGCGGGGGACATATTGGATATCCGGGGCATTATGACATCAGCAGGCAGGTCGTTCCATGAGGCCCGAGAAACCCGAACACGCGTTCGAATCGCCGCGGCCGGCGCCCCTCCATGGCCTAACCGATCATGCTTCCACTAGTTACGACGAGCGTCTCAACCAGATCCTGGAAGCCGCCACTGGCTTGATGGCCCACGCCGGGTACGAACGAGCCTCGATGCGGGCGGTCGCCAAGGCGGCCGGCGTGAGCCTCGCGGGGCTGTATTACTATTTCGACAGCAAGGAGAAAATGCTCTTCCTGATCCAGTTCCGCACGTTCAGCTCGCTCGTCAGCAGCCTGCGGGAGAAGCTGCTTGGTGTGAGCGACCCAATCGAGCAGTTGCGGGTGATGATCCGCACCCACGTTGGCTACTTCGCCACCAACATGGCCGCCCTCAAAGTCTGCTCGCATGAGCTCGATTCGCTGACGGGCGACAGTTATGAGGAGACGCGCCGGATTCGCCGCGAGTACTACGACCTGACGCGCGGCATCATTGACCGTATCGGTGACGTGTACGTGCACGACGGCACTCTCGATCGGCACGTGGCCACCATGTCCCTGTTCGGCATGTTGAACTGGCTCTACCGCTGGTACGACCCGCGGCACGGCCGCTCACCGACGGGCGTGGCCAACCAGCTCGCAGCGCAGTTTCTTCAAGGCCTGCTCGGGAAATCCGCAATATAAATGCTCTGGAGGTAGGTCGTGTACATACCGGACATTGAACTTCACGATGCTGCCACGCTGGAGGAGGCGGGGGCCGTGCTGGCGCGCTACGGGCCAAATGCCCGCTTGCTGGCAGGCGGCACGGACCTGCTCGTTGACCTGAAAACTGGCCGGATTCGCGTCGATCATCTGGTTTCGATCAAACGCATCGACGCGCTGCATGGGATATCCAAGGAGAACGGCGATTTGCACGTCGGGGCGCTGACGACCATCACGCAACTCGGCGGCTCACCAATCGTCCGCGAGCGTTTTTCGCCTCTGCTGGACGCGACCAGCAAGATGGCGGCCCCGCAGATTCGCAACGTCGCCACGGTCGGCGGCAACATCGCCAGCGCTGTGCCGTGTGCCGATCTGCCTCCCATCCTGACCGCGATGAACGCCGCGGTCACGCTCTGGTCGGCGGACGGAGTGCGTGACGTACCGCTGGCTGAGTTCTTCGTAGGCCCGCGCGAAACCGTTCGGCAAGAGACCGAAATCCTAACCACCGTTCACGTCCCCCAACCGCCGCCCGGCTTTGGAGCTGCCTACGCTCGTTTCGGGTTACGCGATGGCAACACCATCGCGGTCGCCGCCATCGCCGCCAGCCTGTTACTCAAGAGCGACGGCACCGTACGAGACGCCCGCATCGTGCTCGGCGCCGTGGCCCCCATCCCCAAACTGATCGCGGCAGCCGGGTCGAAACTGATCGGCCAGCCGGCCAGCGCGGACGCTTTTCGCGCCGCGGCGGAAGTCGCCGGCAGCGCGGCGGAACCGATCTCCGACATACGCGGCTCGGCCGACTTCCGTCGTGAACTGGTGGGAACATTGACCCTGCGGGCGTTGACCACTGCCTGTCGGCGGGCCAAGGAGGTGCAGTGATGGCGGTCGTGCGGAAACTGACGATCAACGGCAATACACACACCGTCGCCGTCGAGCCGAGTGACACTCTGCTCGACGTCCTGCGCGACAAGCTGCATCTAACCGGCACAAAGAAGGGTTGCAACGTCGGCGACTGCGGGGCCTGCTCGGTCCTGGTCGATGGCGAGGCCATGAACAGTTGCCTCCTGCTCGCCGCCGAGATGGAGAGTAAGGCCATCACCACGATCGAAGGCCTCGCCTGCGTAACTAGTGGCGACGATGGTGCCGCCCAACTCACCCCGCTCCAGAAGGCGTTCGTGCATGAAGGCGGCATCCAATGTGGCTTCTGCACGCCGGGGATGGTCATCTCCGCGACCGCTTTGCTCAACAAGAACCCCGATCCCAGCACCGAGGAAATCAAGGAAGCTCTCTCCGGCAACCTCTGCCGCTGCACCGGCTACACCGGTATCCTCCGCGCCGTCCAGAACTGGAAGAAATACAGCGACAACGGTACGAGCGCAAAAGCTAACGATCAACAACACAATGGCACGAATTCGGAAGACAACGAATCCGCCCATTCCAATCGTCAATCGTCAATCGTCAATCGTCAATCGCACACAACTGTCGGGATCTCGATTCCCCGGGTCGATGCCGCCGACAAGGTCACTGGGCGGGCCCAATACACCGCCGACATCGTGCTGCCGAACATGATCCACGGCAAGATCCTCGGCTCCGCCGTGGCCCATGGTAAGCTCAAACGCGTTGACGTCTCGAAAGCCAAAGCCCTCGAGGGCGTGCTCGCCGTCCTCACCGGCGCGGACGTGACCGACACCATGTACGGCGTCTCGCCCGCCCGCTACGACGAGCACGTGCTGGCCAAGGAAAAGGTCCGCCACGTCGGCGATCCCGTGGCGGCCGTGGCGGCCATCGATGAGAAAACAGCGGAGAAGGCACTCACGCTGATCGAGGTCGAATACGAAGAACTGCCTGTCATTCTCGATCCCCTGGCGGCCGTTGCCGACGGAGCCCCGTTGATCCACGGGCGCTACAAGAACAACATCAACACCCACGTCGAGCAGAACTTCGGCGACGTCGAAAAGGGCTTCGCCGAGTCGCATTACGTGCGGGAAGAGACGTTCGTCGGCAACAACGTGTACCAATCGCCGCTCGAGCCGCACGCCTCTCTGGCCATCTGGGACCACGACGGCACGCTCGTGCTGTACAGCTCCACGCAGGTGCCGCATTACGTGCAGTACATGATGGCCCACGTCCTGCACATCCCGCTCGGCAAGATCCGCATAATCCGCCCGGCCGTCGGCGGCGGCTTCGGCGGTAAGGCCGCCACCAGCCCGCTCGACATCTGCGCGGCCCTCCTCAGCCGGCAGACCGGGCGGCCAGTCAAAATGATCTATTCTCGCGAGGAAATGTTCCACTACGGCCGCGGCCGACACAAACAACATATGAAAATGAAGCTCGGCATCGACCGCGACGGCAAAATCTTAGCCTTTAAGAACGAAATATACCTCGATGGCGGGGCCTATTCATCCTTCGGCGTCGCGACCGCCTACTACGCCGGCAGCTTGATGCCCACGCTCTACCACATCCCCAACTACCGCTATGACGGCTTCCGCGTGATGACCAACAAGCCGGCCTGTGGGGCCATGCGCGGCCACGGCGTGCCCCAGCCGCGCTTCGCGTTCGAGTGCCTGTTGAGCATGGTTGCGGACGAGTTGGGCATCGACCCGATCGAAATCCGTCGCCGCAACGCCATGACGCCCAACACGATGACGGTCAACGATTTGGACATCGGCAGTTGCGAGTTCCGCGCCACCCTCGACGCGGTCGAAGCCAAGAGTGGTTGGAAAGAGAAGTACCAGAAGTGTGGCACCGGCTTCCAGCCGGTGGAAAGTAAATGTGGCACCGGCAACTTGCCGGAGGAAAGCAAGTGTGGCACCGGCTTCCAGCCGGTGAAAAGTAAATGTGGCACCGGCTTCCAGCCGGTGGATCACGGGCGACACGCCCGTGCCACTTCGCTCGCCAGAGGCATCGGCGTCGGCTGCGGCGGCTTCGTCTCCGGCGCGGGTTACTGCATCTATCGTGGCCAGGTCCAGCTTTCGCACGAAAAACCGCGTGAACACTTCCAAAAACGCTCAATCTTCCCGCACGCCAACGCGATCGTGAAAATCAGCGAAGACGGTATGGCAGCGGTGCTGCTGATCGGCGCCGCCGAGATCGGCCAAGGCAGCGACACGGTCCTGACGCAGATGTGTGCCGAGTCGCTGGGCATCCCCGTCTCGCGGATGCGCATCCGCAGCGAGGACAGCGACATCTCCCCGCTCGATTTAGGCTCATATTCGTCGCGTGTCACCTTGATGGCCGGCCACGCCGTATCGCGAGCCGCCGTCGCCGTGGTTGACAAGATGCGTCCCTACGCCGCCAAACTGCTCGACTGCGCCGAATCCGAGGTAATCGCCCACGGCGGCAAGATATACGCGCAAGCCGCGCCGGATGCCCAATCGTCAATCGTCAATCGTCAATCGTCAATCTCCACCCCTCCCCAATCGTCAATCGTCAATCATCAATCGTCAATCGACGAGTCGCACAGCGTCCCCTGGGAGGAGGTCGCCCGCCAGTATTTCAACGAAAATGGCCCCCTGGTCGGCACCGGCTGCTACAAACCCCCCGACGGCCTCGGCGGCGACTACAAAGGCGCCACGGTCGGCACCAGCCCGGCGTATTCTTTCGGCACCTCGGTCTGTGAGCTGTCGGTCGACCTGGAGACCGGCAAGGTGAAGATCGACCGCTTCACCGACTACCACGACTGCGGCACGCCGATCAACCCGCGCGCGGTCCACGGCCAGGTCGAGGGCGCGATCGTGATGGGTGCCGGCGAAGTTCTCTATGAAGACGTCCAGTTCGACGAACGCGGCCAGCTCCAGAACCCGAACCTGCACGGCTATTTGATCATGACGATCAAGGACGCCCCGGAGATTTTCAGCGGGATTGTAGATTCCTACGAGCCCCGCGGCCCCTACGGCGCCAAGGAAATCGGCGAAGGCAGCACCCTCCCCGTCCTAGGCGCCGTCGCCCACGCCATCGCCAACGCCACCGGCGTCTGGATCAAGGATTTGCCGATTACGCCGGAGAAGATCTTAAAGGCACTGCGAGATAAGAAGCCGACTGAGGTGTCCCAATCGACCTGAACGCCGGCGTCGGCGGTATGACTAATCTTCGCTGGTGGCTGTGTCGTGTGCCACTGCTCTTGAGCAGTGCCCAAGCTGTTGACGTCCGAAGAACACTCTGCTCAAGAGCAGTAGCACACTACGGCTTCTACCAGCATGGTCCTTGATGTATAATCCGTGATGGCGGACGGGCATGTCGGTCCACATGGGATCCGGGGCAGGCAGTTCGTACCGCCGTGGGACTGGAGATGAGAACACAGAGCGCCTATATCGACACGTCGGTATTCGGCGGAGTATTCGACGAGGAGTTCGAAACGCCCAGCAAGTCCTTTTTCGACCTCGCGCGGGCTGGGCGTTTTCTCCTACTTGTCTCGGATGTAACACGGCGGGAAATAGCCCTGGCGCCGGATCATGTGCGAGAGCATTTTGATACGCTACTTGCGTTCATGCGATTAGTACCCGTGGATGAGCGCGTCCTCGCCCTGCGTGACGCTTACCTCGCCGCGCGCATTCTCGCGCCGCAATGGGCCGACGATGCCACGCACGTGGCCGCGGCCACCGTCGCCGAGGCGGATTTGATTGTCAGTTGGAACTTCAGGCACATCGTTCACTTTGACAAGATCCGACTTTACAACGCCGTCAACGCTCTGGAAGGCTATCGGCCGTTGGAGATCCGCTCTCCCCTGGAGGTGATCGATTATGAAAACGAAGACGTTTGACTGTCTGCGCATGAAGCGCGCCGCACAGAAAATGATACGAGCAGCGGTAGCCGGCATGGATCGCAAAGCGGAGGTCGAGTTTTTTCGCGCCGGCGCCGACGAGTTTGAGCGGCGCCTCCAAAACGCCAAAGAGGCAGCGCGCCGCGACGCTGGCGATAGTGGTAGCTGAACAGTCTTTTCCGGCGGGCGGGTGGCATGGTCAAGCGCAGCGCGACCATGTTTCGGAAGCTCGGAACATGCCCGCGCCGCGGCTTGCTACCGCCGGCTTGGACATGCCACACATTTGCCCTGACATGCCACCAGCCGCTTGATTAAGGAGGACGACGCAGGGTATCATGAAGATGAGGGACTAGCAGTCTGTCGGACTTAGGGTTCGAAAACACCGTGGGAGCGCGCCCATGTGGGTCGGCACCCCAGGGTCCAGACACCGAAGAGAGGCATAGAAAGCCACAAAACGGCTAAGTCCGACAGACTGCTAGGCCGCTGGGCCGTGGAGACACGACGCTCCGGCCGAGTCTGGGCGAATCGTTGGCAGACAGAGGTGCGGCAATATGACGAAAGCTCAAGCAGCCACGGCGGATGTGTTTCTGACGGCGTTGAAGGCGTTACCCAGGGCCGAGCGGGATGCGGTGTTGGTGAGGATCGCCCGCGACAAGGCGTTCGCCCGGGACATCCTTGATCTCGCGCTTATCGCCAAGCGGCGGGGCGAGCCTGCGCGGCCGTTTCGCGAGTATCTTTCGCAGCGAACAGGCCGATGAGCCGGCGCGGTGGTTACACGGTCCGCATCAAGCGCTCGGCCGAGAAGGAGATGGATCGGCTGCTGAGAGGACCTTCGAGCGGGTAGCCCAGGCCATCTTGAGGCTGGAGCACGATCCCAGGCCGGCGGGCTCGAAGAAGCTGCGCGGCGTTCAGGATTACCGTTTGCGGGTGGGGCAGTATCGGATCCTCTATTCGGTCGATGACCCCGAGCGTGTCGTTGTGGTCTTTGCGGTGGGCCACAGGCGGGATGTGTATCGTGGCATCTAAGCCGGGAGGCGGTCATAGGGCTGATGCTGGGTGCCACTGCTCTGTGAGCAGTGCCTCGCACGCGGTTGTGGGTTGCGATTGAACACTGCTGACACAGCAGTGGCACACTGCCGACGGCCGCGCGATCGGCATCGAGATCACGGCACCGAGTAAGGTTTCGCTGGAAACGTTGAATCGAGCCCTGGCCGCAGTACACGAGGCCCCCGCGACGGCGGCCGAATTAGGTCCACTTGCCGCGGCGTAATGTTCAAACGATGTGTTGGGTCGAGGATTCGACCTACGGGACTGGAAAACCTACAGAAGATTGCCGAACTCGAAGAAGCCACGTTCGCCCAGACGATTGATCAGCTTCCGAGTCTCTGCAATAAGGGATGCATTGTTCGATCCGAGGGCGACGCCGAAGATCGCACGCAGGCTTTCGCGCCAGCGATGAATCGCCCAGCCTTGAGTATCTCCGTCGACGAGATAGGCGACGCACTCGATGGACACACTCGGATCGACACTCGCAACTTCAGCAAGCTGCTTGACAACCATGTGGTCCGGCTCCGACCATCCGCAGGCCATCAGAGCATCGCGGAGTTGAGCGAGCGCCCACGCGAGATCGCACTTCCCCGAGGAAAACCACGATCCAAAGGCAACAAGCTCAGGGTCACGGGTCTGATCCGCGTCCGATGCACGCGCCGCGGCAGCCCGTGTCTCCCACAGTATGCGGAACCGTTCGAGCACTTCTTCAGTTATGTCGCCTTCTTCCCTGCCAAGGCTCCACCCGACAAACTCGATGGCCCGCCCTCGAATCGCTGCTGGCGCGGAGGAGAAGAACTGATCGATCAGATCATCGTCGACGCCGATCACCCCGCGACCATAGTAGGTCATGAGATGTTCCGCCAACCGGTGGGCTGGGCCACGGATGTGGTCGTTCTCCGATTGGCTATCTGGAAGCCTCTCGATTGCCGTCGCATAAAACCGTCGCAGTACTTGGAAGACACCATTGTACGCAGGGCAGTAGCTGATGTAACTCGACCACGCCGCTTCCCGCATAGAATCCGACTGGCTTTCCTCTGCAAAGATGGCGCCCGCGCGCTCCGCCGCCCAGCGCTGATCGAGAAGACACAGCCAGGGGAACCACTGACCGTAGACGGCACGAACCGCGAGGGAGCTATCTGCCATTGGATCAAGGTGGCGTTCCAACACGTCCCGCACTTCAGGCATCGCATCGAAGCCACGCGAAATCAGTTCGTTACGGTCGTCGGATTCCTCCCACCGTCGTCGCAGCCAAAGTGCGTAACGGATGACCGCGTGCATTGCTTGGCCACGGACGCAATTGAGCGACGCGGTCAGGTAATCCATGTTGGAATTCTCGTGTTCCCGCGCCTCGTCTGCAGGTACTGGATCGGGGTGCGAAGTGACCGGCGCCAACATCCCCCATGCTTGCTCTCGATGCTCAAGGGGAATCGCGTGGTCGCGGTCCTTGAACCCCGCCGAAAGCAAGCCCACGACGGAGCGCGCCACACAAGTCCAGGTCGGCTCCGGTTGATCCTCCTTCTCCGAATCTTCACTCGTTAGAGCGCCCGGCTGTTCGCTGGCCCACTGACACGCAGTCAGGGTTCCAGCCCACCATTCATCTTGCCAGTCTTTCTTTAGGGCCTCACGGAGACCCTCCAGCAAAGCGTAGAAGTATCCCGGCGAGATTGGCTTGAACGCCTCCCAACTCTCAAGAAACCGCATAGGTTCCTCGGACACCACTGTCTTGACAGTATCAACAAGGCCCTCGCAACTAGGTCTGTGGAATCGATCTGGTTCACGCCAGGAATCCAAGTATGCGACGATTTCCTCCACGGTCTTAGAACTGAGTTCCTCCGCCGTAATGGGGCTACACCTTGGGTCCATGCCGCCAATTGACACGGCACGGAATGGATCTCGACTCGCTTCCCCATATTTTTCGACTAGCTTGGCGTTCCTCTCATCCCAGCCAGTTGGGAGTGCATGTGAAATCGGTGCAAGGCGATCTCTCCGCCAGCGCTCTGCATAATCCTGAAGCTCGTCTGGTGTGGTCCGTTTGCCACGCATTTGCCCGGTAGGGTCAGCAAATGCGCCCAAATCCGGACCCTTGTCGATCCAACTCAGAATCTTGTCCCGGTCGTCGGATGCCAACTTAGCGAAGCAACATTCGGCAAGACGCTCGTACTCATAACGTGTGGAGAACACGTCAAAGCGCCCGGGGTCGGTCAAGCGTTGCGTTACCAAGTCCATAGCGCAGTCCGGAAAGCATCGCAGCAGGTGGTAGCCGAGACGCTCAAACACGCGCCAGCGTTTTGAGTCGTAGAGCTCGATGATCTCGTGAACGCGGCTTCCCTCTGCGGTGGCATATACGTTAGACGCGTCTCGAACGGACGCTACGAGGATGCTTAATAGCTCACGATGCCCAACTGGACCGCAGTGCTCAACGGATGGACACCAAACATATGAGCCGTCTTCGGTGCTGTCCCTATACACGACTCGTTGCGAATACGCAGTCGCGTTCGCCAGCAGATCGCAGAAGAGTCGCAATGTCTGCTCCGGCGCTGCCGCCGTCAGGCGAGGGACGTGCTTGCTGACGATTTCTTCGTACTCGTGGCGGTCGATCCTAAGTTGTGGTTCCGGACCAAGCACCGAGCGTCGCTTTTTGGCCTTTCGTCCGTCCTCCGGCAGCACCGCCAACAGAATCGTCGCCAGCTTAATCGCGTCAGCGACGTGACCGCCGTCAGCAAGCTTCGACATCAGCTCGCCCAGCTTCGCGGGGAGTTGAAAGTGAAACGCAGAGTCCAACCAGCCGTCAGCCCGATCCACGACCCAAGTGGCTTGCTCCGGCGGGACCTTAAGCGCCGCATCGACGAAGTCCTCGTAAACGAGAACATTGCCGTTGTCTGAAATCGAGGCGATGATCCCGATCACAGTTTGCGCGTCGTGTTCAGCCATTCGGGCGAGGTATCGTGATTCGGGCCACGGCGGAAATCGCACCGTGCCCTCCTCCTCGTTGCGCAAAGGAGCAGGTGGCTCATCGAATAGTCTGCGCTCATTTAGCGGAACAAGCCACCGGGGGTTTTCTAGTCGGTCGAAGAAACGGCGACGATGCTGTTCGTGTCGCAGAAGCGCTACCGCCTTTGCAATGTCGTCAGGCGTTGGCATCTTCCAGGATTTCATCAATCTCTCCAGCGGTCGTGAAGAAGTCCCAAACCAAGCTGCCGAGAATCGTCTGGAAGACATCAAACCGTTCTTGGCAGGCGTCCGAGTCTACTTCGTTGCTTCCGTCTGTCGACACATGGGCCCCTCTAACGGCCCACCGCATGATCTTGTGCCACTCGTCCGCCAGAGAACGGAGCTTAGCGCGGTCATCTTCTCGTGTGGGTGTTAGCGCTTGGAAGAGTACGTCAGCGGAGTCCCTCCGTGATTCGCAGCCAACAACATAATCTCGAACCATCGCGGATGTAATCTGAAGCACACGGTGCGAAACCGGAATAGTGGTATCCGCCGGTAGTTCAGAATCGCCGACGAATACGCTTCCAGGAAGCGTCCCGTCTTTGGGGTAGCCTGCGTCGATCCATGCCCCCGCGAGATCAGACATAGAATGGTCTGCGTCCGTCTTTGTGCGCGCAGCCGGACCGACGATGATGTCTGGCAGGCGATTTCCTATCTCGCGCATCACGTGACAAACAAAACGTGTCCAACCCGGTACCCTGCGACTATAGGTTAGCTCGACGGCACCTTTATAGAGGTCAGCAAGTGCAGACGCGTGTTCTTGGAGCCAGCCAACTAGCTCAAGGCGTGCTTTCGTCCAATACTGTGGACGGTTGCACTGAGAGTTGTTTGTGTTCGGCAAGTCAGGGGCGACCATTTGACAGCACTCCCATCTGCGTCGGCGCCCCGACCTCCGCATCCTCCGGCCCCACCGTCAGAAAGCGTACATCATACCCCAATCGCTTCGCCACGCCGCGGGTCCAGGCCTCGAACTCGGCCCGCGTCCACTCGAAACGATTGTCGCGGTAGCGCAAGCGCCCGGCTGGCAGCGTTTCGAACCTCATATTATACTCGCGGTTCGGAGTTGTGACGATCACCGTCCGTGGACGCGCGAACTCGAAGACGACGCGCTCGAACGCGGCCAGGCGTGGCGGGATGGCTGGTGCGAGAATCCTTTCTCGCACCCGTTCATCATTCGTGTCCCCCACCGCTGATGCGCTGGGCCACCCAACCCGCAATTGACGTTTGATGAAGTCCTACGGACAGGTCGTGTTCATAATCTCGACGAGCGGGTCGATGTCACGCCAGTTGACGGTCCCGTCGGCGTTCACATCGTTGTTCTCAAACGGGCACGTCGGCGTCCCGGGCAAAAACATGTCCTCCCAGGCCGCCACGTTGTCGTTCATCGCCGCGACGAAGTAGTCAATGTCGCGCCAATTGATGGTGTCGTCACAATTGGAGTCGCCGGGGCAGCCGGCCGGACCTTCCTCCACCGTGAAGGTGGCGTCGCTCTCGTCCCAGTCGCCGTAGCTCCCGCCGCCGTAGTAGGCCCGCACGCGGACCTTGAAGTCGCTGCCGGTGGTGGTCGGCGTCCAGGGGGTCGAGCCGGCCCCGGGGGCGGTCAGGGCGATGATGTCGTGCCAGGTGGTCTGGTCGTCAACCAGCTCGAGGTCGTCGAGGTAGGCGGTATCGTCGTAATGGCTAAGGCTTTGGTCCTTGTCGAACTCCCACTTCAGCTCATAAGAGCCGGGCGAAAGCGTGGTCGAGTAGTACTGCCACGAGCCGTTGCCGGAGACGTGAATCTCGCGAGTCCCATCGATGTAGAAGTTGAAGTAATCGTAGTTGGCTTCGGAGCTGACGCGGTACCAGAAGCTGAGCTGCCCGCCGCCGACGTTTCGAGTCATCCAACTCACGTCGTAATCACCGATGTCCCCGGCGCGGGCACAGTAGCTGCCCGAATGGTGCTGGCTGCTGGTGACGAACCAGTTGGCGTCACCGCCGGTAGTGTACTCGGGGCCGAGCGAGCCGGACTCGAAGCCATCGGAGGTCGAGCCGCTCTGGCCGTAGTTGTCGGTGTACTGCACGTGGAACTGGGCGGTGGGGTTGCCGAGCCAGGTGACGTCGGTTTCCACGTTGGCCGTGAGGGTCTCGCCGCCGTTGGGGTAGGAGATTTGAGCCGAGGGCCCCATCTGGACGTCGAGCCGGGTGGCGTCGCCGCTGTACACCACCACGTTCGGGATGGTCTGCGGATCGTAACCGGCGGCTTCAAACGTGAACTCATACGTACCCGGCATTAACATGCGGTGATAGTCACCCACATCCGGGTCAGTGTAGATCTCATGATCGCGGCCCGTGACCGTGACAGTAGCGGCCAGTGGTGCCCCGGTATTCGCATCGGTCACCAAGCCCCGCACACCAATCAGGCAGGTTTCCATATACGACAACATCGCGTCGCGGTTCTCGCTCCAGAACTGGCCGATCTGCGAAGCCGGCGGCTCCTTGTTATCGCTCAGCTCAATCGTGACCTCGTTGTTTCCCATGTAGCGATAGTTCCAGTCCTGCATCCCGCCGTCGATCGAGTACCAGGCCGCCCCGTTGGTGATCCCGTGATACCAGGCCCCGTTCCACATCGGCGAGTTGTAATACGAATACTCCTCGCTGATGTAGACGAACATGTCTTCGTCCGGCGTCGGCGAGAAGACCGATCCCTGCCCGTCGTTATCGAACGGGTAGTTGACGACCAACGCCCCGCCGTGGAAGTTCGCCGACGCGGTGAACGAATGCTGGAAACTCCAGTTCATGATGACCTGGGTTTCCACCGCACGTCCGGTCGGCGTGTTGGGATCGCCGTCGGTTCCCTCGGGGAAATCGCGGTTGAGATCGATCCCCTGGGCGTTGTAGCGGGTGCGATTCACGCGGTCGTACCCGTCCGGGTTCATCAACGGGACGATCCAGATGTCGATCTCGTCGATCAGATTAGTGATCTGTGGATCGCTGCCGTAATTGGTGAGCATGTCGTTGATCAGATTCATGCACATCTTGGTGCCGACGATCTCGTCGCCGTGCATGGTGGCGATGTACTTGAACTCCGGCTCGTCCTCCTCGACGTTGACGTTGTCCGAAATCTTGATCGCCCACAGGTACCGGCATTCGTAGCTGAGACCCAGGTTGTACCGCCGAGCCAAGCTGGGATAGGCGTTCTGGTAAGCCAATAAGTCCGGCCCGATGTCGTCGTAATCCGTCCACGTGTCTCGGGTCGGCTCCGCCCGCGGCGTCTCGTGCGGCTGCAAGGCGGGAAAACCGTCGGCGATGATCGCGGGGTCGGCCCCGGCGGCAATCAGACGCTCCGCCAGCACGCGCAGCATACGCATGAACGTCTCGTCCTGGACACGCGCCGTCGAACCCAACACGTGCAGCGGTGTATCGCCGCGAGTGTTCAGCGCGTGAACGTCGGCCCCGGACGCCAGCAGTAACTCGATCCCTTCCAGTCGAAAGTGCCGGGCCGCCACGTGCAGCGGGGTTTCGCCGCTGGCGTCACAGGCGTTCACGTCCGCACCGGCATCCAACAGGAGTTGGATCAGCTTCTCGTTGTGCGATGTCGCCGCCACGTGCAGCGGGGTGAAGCCGCGCTGGTCGACGGCGTTGACGTCGGCGCCGGCTGCCAGCAGCGCGGCGACGCGCTGAAGATCGCCGCGGGCAACGGCGTTGTGCAGGTCAGTTCCATCCGCGGCCCGGCTCAGCGTGCTCGTGCACAGCAGTACCGCGGCCACCATCATGAATCGGCGTGTGGCTCTCATCTTCTCCCTCAGTGTGGTATAGTGATACAGGATTGATACTTCCAATACGTTCCATCCCAAGATTCCTTTTCCACAATAGCAATTGGCTATCCAAAACGCAATCATTGGTTACAAGCGGCCAATAATCTGGGTGCGTGACAGTATTGGCGGAGTTGGATTTGTGGCTGAATTGCCGGTGTGACCCCTTGCGGATGACAGCCCTGGAAGGGCGGAAGTTGTTAGCCGGGGGCGTCA
>JAGMDK010000195.1 GCA_023128695.1 Phycisphaerae bacterium | reverse complement strand
AGGTCTTTCATGATTTCTCCTTGACTGGTTTGAACTTTTCCAGAATACCTGCCTTACCTAGTAGTCTGGCAGTGGTATCTGATGGTTTAGCGCCCTGACTTAGCCAGTGCAGTGCTCTCTCCTCCTGGATAACTATTGTCTCCGGGTCGGTCATGGGGTCGAAGTGACCGATAATTTCAACGAATGCCCCGTCGCGGGGTGCCCGTACGTCAGCGACTACCAGTCGGTAACTGGGCTTTTTCTTGGCTCCAACGCGCCTTAGTCTGATTCTGAGCAATTTATACCTGCCTTCTTTTTATAAAATCTTATACGTCCCATATTATGCACTATAACCATATGGCTGTCAATGGCAATGGAGGGAATTGCTAAAAACGGGTTGCCAATAGCTCGGCGCTGCGTCTATAATCAAGGTATGAAGGTTATCCGGCGGCACGACTGGCGGGTAAGCACGTCAGAAGCCAGGGAAATTCAGAAGGAGCTGGCGGGGGAGGTATCCCGTACCGGCAGTATTACCAGTCCGCGTTTGATAGCGGGCGTCGATATCTCGGTCAACAGGTGGGCGAAGACAGGCACGGCGGCGGTGGTTGTCCTGGGCTATCCCGGGCTGGAGATAGTAGAAACAAAGGTGGTGACCGACCGGATTGAGCTACCTTACATACCGGGTCTGCTGTCGTTCCGGGAGGCGCCGCTGATACTGGCGGCCTGTGAAGAGCTTAAGGTTACGCCCGACCTTATGCTGGTGGACGGGCAGGGGATAGCCCACCCGCGGCGACTGGGACTGGCCTCACACCTGGGGCTTTTCCTGGATATACCGACCATCGGCTGCGCCAAGTCGCGATTGTGCGGGACATTCGACCTGCCGCCGAGACTCAAGGGCGGCCGAACACCGCTCCTGCTCAACGGCGAACAGGTCGGCACGGTGCTGCGGACGCGGACCGGCGTCAAACCGCTCTTCGTGAGCCCCGGGCACCTCTGCGATCAGATCGGGGCCGTTCGGCTGACTCTGGCCGCGACGACGCGCTACCGTCTGCCCGAGCCGACGCGGCTGGCACACCAGTTGGTGACCAAGGCGCGGCTCGCAATGTAGCGGCCGGCCCCCGTGCCGGCCGGGCTCCGTGCCGGCCGAGAGCACGGCAACTCACTTAGTCGTCTTTAGCCGGGGCAGGGCGCTATTCGTCACATCACGTTTGTGGTGTAACAACGTGCTCGCCCGTCTTGAGCGCGTCAGAGAGTTCCTGGACAGCGCGTTCAAACCGTCGGAACGAGCGCGGATTAGTTTGCCGTATCGAATCGAGTGTCACCAACTCCGTCAATGGTTTCTGATCAGTTGTTGCCTTGTAGCCGCGGTCCATCTGCTGCCCTAGCCATTTCTTGGCATCTCGCGGTTTGAGATCGGTGTCGTGTTCAAGATCAGGTGCCTCCTCGCAAATGCCCAGTCGGCCGTCAGAAAGCCGTTTTCCACGGAGCGAGTCGATCCCCGCCATCAACCATGATTCATACTCTTGCCTGGCGAACACGCAAGCCACTGAGAAAACTGATCCACCGCCGACCGTATGTGCTTGGGCGGCAAGTCGGCGAGCCACGTTTGCAGCGCAGAACATTTCCTTCTTTTGTGGTTGCTCGGTGGATATTTTTTTCGCATCGCCATCAAGCAAAAGCAGAACACCACCCAGATTACTACGCTTTGCGGCGGCTTGAAGCCAATTCGTCCATTTCTCCACATTCCGGCCGGTGAGGTTCATGACACCTCCGACGCGAAAGACATTATCATCGAGTGTGAGATACTCCCAAGCGTTGATCTCGGTCAGGACCTTCTTGACCAGAACGGGCACCGCTTCCTGGTCACCTTCCCCCTCCACGAATAGAACCAGACGCTTGCGGCTCATGTCTCACGCCGATGTGCTTGAAGACGTATCGATGCGGGCTTCATCCACCGTCAGAAGCTCGTCAGCGCTCATCAAGTGCTCTTCCAGCGATTCCCGTTGCTCCGGCGCCATGGGGCCAATTTTCGTTTCATACACGTCCATCGTCACGACACGAATCTGCCGCGGCTTGAAATGTTTAAGAAGCTGTGGGCTGTGCGTTGTCAGAATCACTTGGGAGCGTCCCGAGTCGGCCACGGCCTGGAAGTGATCGGCTAAGACCGCGAGGGCGCCGGGATAGATGCCTTTCTCGGGCTCCTCAAAAACCAGCACCTGTTTCGGCAGCTGCTGATAAAGCGCGATCATGTGCGACAGGAAACGCCGAAAGCTTTCCGATTCCTGCGAGAGGTCGAACGATAGCACTTTAGCGTCGCCGACCTTGTGGCCGACATGGATGTGAGACCGGTCGTCAGTTAGTTCCACGTTGGTGATCGCGGAGTTCAGACGTTGTAGTGCTGCCAGCATGTCCTTCTTCCGCTCATAGTCTGACAAGTCCCTTTCTATAGCATCCAGCGCCATAAGGTAATTGCCGGCGTCGTCTGTCAACGCGGCGCTCTCACTAGCTTGTCGCCCCTTCATGAGCACGTTGCCTGGAAAATCGTAGCACCCGATCCCTTTGCTCAGAACAATGTAGGCGATCGTGACTTCCGGAATGCCGTACAATCGCCCAAAGACTGGTTGTCCAGGACTCGGTGGCTTAACGAGTTCCGGAGGCTGAGTCCATGTTTTATTCGCTTGTTCAAAAAAAACCCGATCATCGAGTCTAAGGCTTTCTCCGAATACGTGTGCGGCATCCTTATTAGGTGTCAATAGGAATGATAATGCGTATTTGAATAGGCCGGCTATGGACGGCGCTTCGAACTCAATCTCGAAAGATAGTGCATTAGCAGCATCTTTGACCGAAGCACAAAACACATAGGGCCACCCACCGAGCGGTCCCGCGGCTTTCTCGCTGGGCATTGACAGGCAATCGCGGAGGAAGCGCAAGGCGTGGACGAAATTGGTCTTGCCGGTTCCGCTACGGCCGATCAGCACTGTCACCGGCTCCAGTTCGACCGTAACGTCACGCAGACTCTTGAAATTGCGAATGCGAATCTTCTTGATCATCTTTGTGCTTCAGCTTCAAGGCCCACTCCCCGAAGGAATCTCGACAAACCGCTCGCGCGACATTTCAGCACCGTACGCAATGCACGCAAGGATATCAGCCTCCTCAAGCTGAGGGTACTCCTTCAGAACCCGCTCCGCCGTCATGCCGCCGGCGAGCAGGTCGAGAATCAGTGTCACCCAGATGCGATGACCCCGAATACAGGGTTTGCCAAAGCATACGTTCGGATCGATGGTTATGCGGGACAGTAGTTCGTCACGGGGCATCGTCATCTCCGGCATCGGGATGCGACCGGTGCTCACGGCCGGCCATGTTGAGGACCGCCGCCCTGCCATTTTCCTTATACTTTCATATTATCCCGCCCCGGACACTTCCTCCATGCACACATCCAGGCAATCCACCAGAAAATCGCAGTCGTCCTTGGTGATGCACATCGGCGGCTTGACGCGGATGACGTTGCCGTGCAGGCCGCCTTTGCCGAGCAGCAGGCTGCGGTTCTTGGCTTTTTCGACGACATCCGCCGTCTCCGCGATTGCCGGCTCTTTGCTTTGGCGGTCTTTGACCAACTCGACGCCGAGCATCAAGCCCAGGCCACGGACCTCGCCGATGAGGGAGTGCTTTTCCTGGAGTTCGAGCAGTTTCCCCTTGAGGTAGCCGCCGACGTCTTTGGCACGCTGCTGGATGTTCTCCTCGTCGACGATCTCTAAGGTGGCCAAACCCTGGAGCACCGAGACGGGGTTGCCGCCGAAGGTGTTGAAGTGCAGCCTTTGAGCCATCGGCTGCGCGATGTCGGCCTTCGTCGTGCAGGCCCCCAGCGGGGCCCCGTTGCCGATGCCCTTGGCCATCGTGACCATGTCCGGCACCACGCCCCAGTTCTGGAAGCCCCAGTAATGCTCGCCGGTACGGCCGAAGCCGGTCTGCACCTCGTCAGAGATACACAAACCGCCGTATTGGCGGACGATGTCGAAGACGATCTTGAAATACTCCGGCGGCGGAACCACCGCCCCGCCGAGGCCCTGGATCGGCTCGGCGATGAAGCCCGCGATCTGGCCGGGGGTTTCGTAGCGAATCACATCCTCGACGTCGCGGGCACACCTCATGTCGCACGCCGGATACTCCAGCCCGAACGGGCAGCGGTAGCAATACCCCGGCACGGCGTGCCTGACGCCGGCGGGTGTGGCGATGGGGTATTTCCACGTTCCGACGGCGGTCAGGGCCATGGTTGATTGCGAGCCGCCGTGGTAGCCGTTGCGTAATGTGATTATCTCGTGTCGTCCGGTATGCAGCCGGGCCATGAGGGTCGCCAACTCGTTGGCCTCGCTGCCGGAACTCGTGAAGTAGGAGACCTCCAGCCCGGAGCCGTCCGGAAAGCGGCGGGCCAGCTCGCGAGCGTACTCCACGATCGTGGGATGCAGGTAGATCGTCGTGGTATGCACCAGCTTGCCGACCTGCTCGCGGACGCGCGCGGTGATCTTGGGATGGCAATGCCCGACCGAAACGGTGACGATGCCCGCGATGGCGTCGAGATACTGCCGCCCGGTCTCGTCCCACAGGTACTGCATGTACCCCTCCACGATGCAGAGCGGCTCCTTGTAGTAGGTCAGAATGCCGGGATTGAGATACTTACGGCGGAGCTTCAGAATCTCATCACGCGACAGCCCGTCATACGGCGTCGGCGTGTGTTTACAAGCGGGCAACGGAACGCGGGTCGCGGGTTTTGTGCTAGGCATATCTGTTTCCTTGCTGAGGGCTTATTCATATTTAATGATATGGCGAGATGATACGCAGGAAAACTGCTTAAACGTAGCGATTCAGTCGGGAGACATGTAGGGTCCGCTATGCGCAATGGTACTAGCCTTGGCCTTGACAGAAGTGAGTCCTCACTGATCTAAGTGTTGTGCAGAGCGAGACTTAGTCAGGAGGACTCAGTGATGTTCACGGACGAACACAGGCGTATCCTATGGGACCAGATCCGTCAACACGATTTGCGGGCTTTTGCCAAGTGGGTGTCGCCAAATGCACCACGGCGAAAAAACACGCAGACGCGAGCCGCATGAGAAGGTTAGTACCATTGCGCTGTGCGGACCGCCCCGTTCACGGTGACGGGTCTAAAACGGTCCGCAGAGCGGATCAGAACTCACTCTGGTAGTTGGGTCTGCCCGTCGTCAGGTCGCGCCAACAGAAGCCAGGGATTGTGCCAGCAACGAGCCCTGTGGCAAGGTTGGGCATCGCTCGAAACCGGATCGGGAAAATCTGCACGCTGCTCTTGTCTAGTGCGTCATATAAGTGAAACAGTTGTAGGGGCGCAGCGATCCCAAACATGGGGGACCAGAAGCATACCGGCGCTCCTGATGGTAGAAACACGTGCGGGCGTACTACTCCAAGATCGACCTGCGGCTGCAGCGCTGGCCCTGTTTCCTGCGGTGAAAGAAAACCAGCAAGGCGATTGCCGTCGGCAAGTGTGAACAGCGCGCGGACCAGGAACAGAGCATCTGTTGGATCAACAGGGAGCGCCCCAGCCCACGGGCAAAACGTCTCTTCACCGCGCTCTTCGCACCACGCGGCGTCAACTAGCTGACGTAGCACCCATACGGGGTGTGCTTCGAAATCGGACGCCCGCAGGTCACACCACTGTCGCAACGCGGGCGCTTCACGGTTTCCCATGACCTCAGCCCTCACCTGGCATCCTCAAACGGGACAACATCCAGCGTCGGATGCTCCCAGCGTATCTCCCTACCATCGGAAGCTTGCCCCGAAGGTGGCATGCCTCAACTTCCTCGACCGAGTTCGGTAGGGTCCTCATAGCCAATCGCTTACTGACGTGCGCGGCTCTGATTTCGTCGCCCGCGCCGCGTCATTGCCCGGGGACCCTACGTCGGCAGGACCGTCAGCGTCGAGTCCAAACGTCCGATACGCAGTTCGCCGGCCGACGTGCGACTGCCCATCCTGGCCCGGACCAAGCCGATTGCGGATTGACGATTGCGGATTTCGGATTGCATTGTCATCACCGCTGGCTCCCGGAGGTCTTGATGGATGGCACGCCGATGGTCACCGGTTCGGGGCTTACGATGGAGCCGGCCCCGGGCCGGCGCGGGCTTTGATCGACTTCCACCACTGGCCCAGGGGGCCCTCGTCGGCGGCCTGGCGGAAGTACGCGATCTCTTCTTCCGGAGATAGACCCTTGATCCGCTCATAAATCCGGGACTGGGCTCGACGTTTGAACTCAATGCAGTCGAACTCTTTCTTCACATCAGTCGTCTTCATCGAACCGCTTCAGGGCGGCGGTCACCGCCAGGATGTCCGGCTTGTTGACCGAGCGGAGCATACCAGATCACGGGTCGGCGGCAAGTTCGCCGGACACGGGATCGCCCGCCCACTCTGAACCCCGAGCGTGAACGAGGGGCCACGCAAGTACGCGGGTGCCGGAACTGGCCGGTCGCTTACGCTCCCGGTTCTGTTAGGCGGTCTGAGCTTCCTCCGGCCCGCAGAGGGGCAAACGAATCTCGAACCGCGTGCCCTGGCCGACCTGGCTCTCAACGTCGATCGAGCCGCCGTGCGAGGTCACGATCCCGTGTACTACCGCCAGGCCGAGCCCGGTACCCTCGTTTACATCCTTCGTCGTGAAGAACGGCAAGAAGACCTTTTCGAGGGTCTCTTTGCTCATACCGATGCCGGTATCCTTCACATCGAGGAAAACCGAAGAACCGCTCGACCGCGTGCTCACCGTCAGCGTTCCCCCGTGGGGCATGGCCTGCGTGGCGTTGACGACGAGATTGACCAGAACCTGCTTGAGTTGCGCCGGATCGGCAGTGATCTCAGGCATACCCGGGGCAAGCTCGCGAACCACTTCGATGTCTTTCTTCGCACACTGGGCTTCCAGGAAATAGAGTGCGTCTTCAACCACTTGGATCAGATCCACGCGGGTGCTTCTGGGCGGCATCTGTCGGGCAAAAACCATCAGCTTCTTGATCACCTCCCGCGCGTACAGCGACGCGGTGACGATCTTCTCGATGTCCTGCTCCGCCGGGCTTGGCAGTTCCGGACATTTCTTGGCGAGCTGAGCGAAGCCGAGAATACTGCCCAGGGGCTCGTTCAATTCATGGGCCACGCCCGCGGCCAACTGCCCGATCGTGGCCAGACGGTCCGCATGAATGAGCTGCTGATGGAGTTGCGACTTCTGATCCTCCGCCCTCATTGAGCCGCACCTCGACCGCGTCGCAGCCGCAGAACTCCATGAACACGCTGGAGACTTCGCGCAGGAACTCCATTCGGGTCAGGCCGCGGTTGGCACAACGCAAGATCGCCTGCGAGAGCTGGGCCCCTTCCTCGATCCGCATACCGCGGCGTTTGCCGGAACCGGTTGCGTCTGGGCGGTTCTTTTTCGCATGCGCGCCGGCCATTCTGGGCCTCCATGCCCATCATAAAGCGCCCGCGGGCATCCTGCTATGTCGGGTTCGGCGCGCTCGCTTGGCCGTGAGTGTCGTCGGTTTCGGCGACAATTGGGAGGCTTGCCTTCCAAGTTGAAGGTTGCCGGTTCGATCCCGGTCGCCCGCTGTTGAGGCCGGGGCTTCCCGCGCCGACGGCCCCCGGCGGTGAGTCGCCGCGTGCGACGGAACCGGCCTTCGATCTGATGGCCCTGATCGAGTAGACTGCGGCTGTCGTCGCGGAGGATAGGGCAGCGCGGGCGAGCGACCCGAGCGCCGCGACGATGGCTATCCGGCAGAGGGCTCCGGCTTGCGGTCGTGGGCTGCAAGCCGACCTCTCCAGCCCCTCTGCCGGTAGTCCCCAAAGCGATAAACGCATCTGTCGAGACCCTGGAAACGTACCCAGGACAAGAACGCATCGTGAGCCGAGAAATCAAATACCCCCAATAAGGGTTACACTACCGGAAGTCGGTGCTCAGGCGATACTGCTGGGGAGGTGTTCATTGGTTACTTCCTCTCGGTTGGCGACTTGACGCTCTTCAGAACTCTCTATTACCAGGAACGACACGGAAACCGGACGAAGGTTAGCAGCCGCCCGCCGAGGGGCAATTCTCCGCCAGCGGGCACTCGTCGCACTTCGGTTTGCGAGCCGAGCAGATTTGCCGGCCGTGCCGGATCAGGGCGTGCGCCAGATATGTCCAGGCGTCCCGCGGAAACAGGTCCTTCAAATCCCGCTCGATCTTCACGGCGTCCTTGCTGTCCCGAGCCGTTCTGATCAGCCCGAGTCGCTCGGCCAAACGCCCGACGTGGGTGTCCACCACGATGCCGACGTTGTGGCCGAACCACGTTCCCAGCACGCAGTTGGCCGTCTTGCGCGCCACGCCGGGGAGTTGCAGGAGCTCCTCCATGGTGTCCGGAATCTCGCCGCCGAACTCGTCGCATACTTGGCGGGCCATGCCGCGCAGGTTGCGGGCCTTGTTGCGGAAAAACCCCGTCGAGCGGATCGCCGCTTCCAGTTCTTCCTGGTCCGCCGCGGCCAGCGCCGCCGGGGCGGGATAGCGGCGGAACAGGTTCGGCGTGACCATGTTGACGCGCTCATCGGTACACTGGGCGGAGAGGATCGTCGCGACCAGCAGTTGGTAGGCACTGTCGTGGTGCAAGGCGCAGCCGGCATCTGGGTATGTTTCACGCAGCTTGGCAAACAGCCGTCGGGCACGCGCCTGCCGGGCCGGGCGGCTTTCACGCGCGCGTTTGGGCCTCGCCGTGCGGCGTGTCGAGCCCGCGGCCTGCTTTACTCGTTTAACCTTCCGGGCACTCTTGCTCGACACCGGCATCCTTCTGTTCTATAGTCTTCACCGGCTGGAAGCCGGTGCCACACAATAATGTAGCGGCCGGCCCCCGTGCCGGCCGTCCCACCGGCTGGAAGCCGGTGCCACACGGCAATGTAGCGGCCGGGCTCCGTCCCGGACGTCCCACCGGCTGGAAGCCGGTGCCACACGGCAATGTAGCGGCCGGCCCCCGTGCCGGCCGTCCCACCGGCTGGAAGCCGGTGCCACACGGCAATGTAGCGTCCGGGCTTCGTCCCGGACGTCCCACCGGCTGGAAGCCGGTGCCACACGGCCTTATCCAACGGGCTGTTAAGCCGGGAGCAGGTCGTCGCCCCAGGCGGGCTGCTCGGGCAGGTCCGGAGGTGTCTCTGGAATCGGCTTGGGCTCGGGCAGTTCGCCGCCCAGGGGCTCCAGCCGTGCGCTGGCGTCTATATTAACGAGGAACTTCCCGCCCGGCGGATCGGGCAACTTGTCGATCAGCGGCCCCATGAAAACCAGCTCGTCCGGATCCCAGAGATACCTGGCGACTTCGTCACCGGCGCGGAGCAACACCAGCCCCACGTACGGGTACCCCTCTTGCTCCCGCAGCTCAAACCGCACCCGCTCGTCCGGCTCCAGCTCGATCGCCGTGGAGACCTCCTCCTCGATCAGCAACACGCGCTGGGGCAGCGTCACCACGTGCGGGAAAACCTCGGCGTCCTCGGCCACGTGCAGGATGAGCAGTTCCTCTTCAGGCCCCTCGGCGAGCAACTCGGCCTCGCCCTCCGTAGAGATCAAGAGGGGAGCCCGCAGCCGGCGCTCATCTCGTTTGTCAGCCAGGCCCAGGGCCCACTGTTCGTCATCCAGCCGCACCAGCCGCAGTTGCTCGACCAGCGTGTCGGTCAGCTCGTCGGGGAGGCACAGCGGCCATACGTCCGCCAGCCGGACGAGCCGCACCGCCGCACTGATTCCCAGCTCTTGGTCATCAAGTTTGGCGCAGGCGTCTTCCCGCGACCATTGGAGCGATTCGGGTGCGATGAGCGTGAG
>JAGMDK010000194.1 GCA_023128695.1 Phycisphaerae bacterium | reverse complement strand
GCATCTTCCTCGTCGCCCGCAAGCGACAAGCCACCGATGGCCAGCTTCTAGGGGTCGGCAACTACGAGGACGACGTTCGACCCGAGTTGCAGACGATCGTCCATGAACGTGTCGCCACTCTGTGGGATCAAGGAATCACTGGTGCGGACTTGGTGATCGCGGCGGTGGGCGCTGGGTTGCGGGCGTTCACGAAGTACGAGCGTGTCGAGTACGCCAACGGCGAACCAGTGGAACCTAAGCGATTCCTGGCCGAGGTCGAAGGCGTCGTGCTTGAGGTCATGCTGCAGCAGATCGCCGGCAAGGTCGCGCGCGGTGTAACGGCGGTCGATCCGGCGAGTCGATTCTACGTGCTCTGGCGCTACGTCTACAAGGCGGCCGCGATCGAGGCCGGTGAAGCGATCGTCTTCACCTACGGCCAGCACGTCGAGCTCGACGGCCAGAAGGGCCTCGCCAGCGGGCGTAATCCGCTGGTCGAGAAGAAGAAGAGCACCTACCGTCTGCGCGACTTCACCGAACGCGGCAAGGATGAGAAGCTCGGGTTGCCCCCGGAAGATGGACAGCCGGGTGAGTCAGCCCCACTCGTAGACGCGTTGCATCGGATGTTGTGGATCATGGAGAATCGCCCGCGGACGATGACCGAGTTCCTGCGCGACTCGCGCGTCAACCGCGACCGGCTCCGCGTGCTGGCCCAGGCCCTCGCCGGCCCGGCCCTGAAGGGCGGCGAGCTGGGCGAGGTCTCCGCCGGCAGCGAACTGGCCGCCCTGTCGAAACTAACGGCGAACTGGAAGAGCGTGGTCGAAGACGCGATCAGCCCGTTGGAGCGAAGTGCGAGGTAGGAAGAACACGGGCTTCTTGAAGTCAAATGAGGAAGGCGCTGATGAGCGTGAATCGACGATATCGCAAACCTCCCGTGGTTGAGGCGCTGTGCGAGATGTACTTCGAGGGTTCGGAATGGGACGATACGCTCATCGGGCAGTTCTATGAGCGGGTCAAGAACGAGTTCCCGAAGAAGCGTCAGCAAGAAATCCAGGAGGCTCAGGTGCGGTTTTCGACGGCCGGCGAAGCAGCGGCAGGCGTGCGTCGGCTGCCCCCGCGCATGCAGTTCGTGACGGAAGCGGGCGACCGCATGATCCAGCTCGGCCCCGATCTGCTGGTCGTGAACCAGCTCAGGCCTTACGCTTCGTTCGAGGACTTGGAGAAGACGCTGTACAGCGCGCTGGACACCTATCGGGAGCTTGCGCGTCCGAAGGGACTCGCTCGCCTCGGGGTGCGATACATCGACCGCGTGATCATCCGGGCGCCGACGGTTCGAATGGAGGAATTCTTCGCCCTGTACCCGGAGATTCCGCCGGTCGTGGGCGCCAGCCACGGGGCTTTCATGCTACGGGTGGAGTTTCCCGAGCGGCGCCCCGGTCACAAGCTGCTGGTTACCTTCGGATCGGCGCCGCCCGAAGAACCCGGTACGACGGCGTTTCTGCTGGACTACTACGACGTGAGTGAGCCCGGCGGAGCGATCACGAAGGAGGCCGTGCAGCCGTGCGTGCGAACCGCCCACGACAACGTCATCGAAGCGTTCGAGGCCAGTATCACGGATCAACTACGCGCGCTGTTTGAGCCGGAGGACGAGCAACCATGACCGCGGTGACGGCACGAGAACTTGATGCACCGTACCAGTACGTCGTCGTCGAGCAAGCCGTAAGCGACGTCGCTCGACTGCTCGTGGTGGAGGCGCAGGAGGAATTGGTCGTTTCAGACTGGTACTGGCGCATCCGGCCCGGCCACCGCCGAAGCATCCTTGAGCTTGAGGGGCTGGGGGCGGAGCTTTGGGCAGGCGTGGACGCGAAGCAATACATCGACGAGCTGGGAAATGAATGGGACCATCACTGATCGACTGCGCAGTTCGCGGCGAGTCCATTTCGATTCGATGACGCTCATCTACCTGATTGAGCGGCACCCATCCCATGGGCCTATCGTTCGAGACGCCTTCACTCTCGTCGACGCTGGTCGTTGCGCGGGGCTGTCGTCATTTGTCACGCTGCTGGAGGTCCTCGTGAAGCCGTTCCGAGACGGACGGGCCGATTTGGCTCAGAAATACCGGGACCTGCTGATCGGCTCGCGTGGCTTCTCGCTTTTCCCGCTCGACCGCAGGATTGCGGAGGATGGCGCAGGCATCCGTGCACGGTATGGATTCCGGACACCGGATGCCATCCAGCTCGCTACGGCTGTCAGGCACGGTGCGGACGCGTTCCTGACCAACGACGCCAAGTTGAAGGGCTTCGATCAACTCGAGGTTCTTGTGCTCGATGACTTTAGCCCGCCGGAGCCCGTGTCGAGCATGGAGGCCGACGCATGAATGAGCCACGCATCAAACCCTGGATCGAGGTCGTCTCGCTGCACTCCGACGTGCTGTCGGAGGACTTCTCCGAGGACATCTTCGCCCTGGACCTCGGACCGTTGGCCGACGGCAACCCGAACGTGCCGGCCGTGTACCGCGACCCGGAGCACTTCGTCCGTGCTTCGTACATGACCAGCGGCCTGAAGTCGCTGCTCAAGGACGCGCTCTCCCGCCTCGACGGCGGCGCTGGCGCCCGGGTGCTCAAGCTCATCACGCCGTTCGGCGGCGGCAAGTCGCACACGCTCGCATACTTGTTGCACGCAGCGACTAACCGCGAGGCTCTAGACGCGGTGCCGGAAGGCAAAGACTTGCCGCGTCCGCGCAAAGGCCGTGTGGCCGTGTTCGACGGGCAGTTCTTCGACGCGACCAAGGGCAAGGAGATGCCCGGCACGGGCCAATACGCCCGGACGATGTGGGGCTGGATCGCCTGGCGGCTGGGCGGTAAGGAGGGCTACGAGCTGCTCCGCGAGCAGGATCAGACGCGCGTCGCCCCGGGCGACGATGAGGTGCTCAAGCTGTTCGAGAAGGGTCCGAATCTGATCCTGCTGGACGAGGTGCTGGAGTACCTGATCAGTTGTGGCGGTATCGCGGTCGGCAAGACCAACCTGCGCGACGAGACGCTGAGTTTCCTGAAGCGTCTGACCGTCGCCGTCTCGAACACGAAGACGACGGCGCTCGTGTTCTCGCTCCAGTCCAGCAAGCGCGAGTCGCTGGAGTACATCAACCTGCTCCAGACGGTCGATCACCTCGCCGCCCGCAAGGACCAGCGCCGCGAGCCGGTCGAAGGCAATGAGATCATGCTCGTCGTGCAGCGGAGGCTGCTGTCGAGGGTGCCGACGCCGGAGCAGGCTTCACCAGCGGCGACGGCGTACCAGGACGTTTACACGCAGATGCGGAAGGCGTACGCGCAGAGCAAGGCCGAGGTTCAGCAGGCGGAGGACGACGGGCTGGCGCTACGCGACCGGATGCGCGCGGCATACCCCTTCCACCCCGCGCTGATCGACCTGATGCGCGAGCGCTGGGCGGCGATCCCCGACTTCCAACGTACGCGCGGCGCGCTGCGCTTCCTGGCGGCGTGCCTGCGGGCCACGCATCGCGGCGGGCGCAGCTCGACCGTGCTGGGGCCTGGCGACGTTCCGCTCCACGATGCTGAAGTGCGTCAGGCGTTCTTCAAAGAGGTCGGACAGCAGTCCGATTTCCAGGCCGTGCTCGAGCACGATCACATCGGCGCCAACGCCCGCGCGCGACGGATTGACGATCGCCGGGCGAGGGAGAACCCACAGGAGGCAGGCAAGCGGAACGCGACGCGCCTTGCGACGGCGATCCTCATGTACTCGTTCGGCGGCTTGAAACGCGACGGGTCGAAGGGCCTGCTGCCGCCGGGGATCAACGAGCAAGAGTTGTTGTCGGTGTGCGTCGGGCCGGACCTCGACAGTACGACGGCGCTGGCGTGCCTGAAGGAGTTGAAGGAGCAGTGCCTTTACCTGCACTTCGACGGCGTGCGGTACTGCTTCAAGAAGGACCCGAACGTCACGCTGCTGGTCGAGCAGGAGGCCGACTCCGTCTCGCGCGACGAGGGACGGGGGCGCGACAAGATCAAGGAGATGCTGGAGGAGCGGCTGGCAGGGCATCACGAGGCAATCATCTGGCCGGAAAAGACGACGGAGGTGCCGCACGACGATCTGCGGTTTCTCATCGCGTACATGCCACTCGAATTCGGCGGGCAGCCGGCGGGTTGGCAGGAGAAGCGGGCGAAGGAGTTCTTCGAGCAGTATGGCGACCGGCCGCGGAAGTTCCGGAATGGGCTGGGGCTGGCAGTCCCGTCGGATGATCAAATCGAGATCCTGCGGCGCTCCGCGCGATACCTGCTGGCGGTCGAGCAGATCAAGGCGAAGGCCAAGCAGCTCAACCTGACCGACGAGCAAAAAGGCCAGCTTCGGGAGCGTGAAGCGACGGAGCGAAACGCCATCGAGGCGGCATTCCTGAAGCTCTACATGGAGGTCTGGCTGCCGCGAAGCGAGGCAGGCGGCCTGGCCGTTGACCCGGTCGCATTCGGCGGTCGTCCGCCTCAGACGACGTTGAACGACAAGAAGCAGGCGGCGATTCATGAGCGGATCATCGAGCTGATCACGCAGGTTCAGAAACGCGTCTTTACCACCGCGGTGCCGACGAAGATCATCGAGTTGTTCAAGCTCGGCGAGGGCGAGCCGCCGCGCATGGGCATCCGCACGTCGGAGGTGGTCGAGGGTTTCTACTCATTCCTCGGGTTCCCGCGGATCATGAGCCAGGAGGTCGTGCGCAGGGCCTTGGCGCGGGGTGTCGGCGAGGGCATTCTCGGCTACTGCTCCGGCTCGGCGCCGACGCTTGGCGCCGACGGGAAGTTCGAGGTCGCGCCGGAGAAGGTGCGGTTCGGCCGGTCCGTAGCCGACGATGAGATCGACCTGGATTCCGGGTTCATCATGCTTCCGGCGGCGATTCCGCAACCGGCGCCGGTTCCCGGACCAAGCCCGACGCCGCCAGGACCTGAACCAGTTCCACCCGGGCCAGGTCCCGTGCCACCCGGCCCCACGCCGCCCGGACCGACGCCACCACCAGAGCAGGCCGAGACGCGGGTGCAGCTGTCGTTCGCGGCCGACCGCAACGCCCTGTTTACGGCGTGGAACGCGATGGCGAATTTGGCCGACCTAGCCGGCAAGGTGCGGGTTACCGTGGAGGCAGAATCGCCGGAGGGCTTCGACAAGAGCAAGCTGCAGAACGGGGTCCTGGAGCCGCTTCGCGAGGCGGATTTGATCGAATGATGCGGCAGGTCGAGCGGACGCTCTCTGTACAACGATGTCCCCGCCGGCGCCGGCGCGTGGGATATTCCAGTGCGGGTGAGACGCTTTGCGGGCGCGTGATCACGACGCTCAAATCGCAGGCCTCGCTTAACGAATCCGTCGGCGCAGGATACATCGAGCGGAACTGGCGGCCCGGCTTGAAGGAATCCGGCGCTTGGCCGCTGGCCAGCCTCCGGCAAAGCTTTCTGGACGGCTCGCTCTCGGTCACCGTGAAAACCGGCGTTACCCAAAGCTTCCAGACGGACCTCCAGGAGATTCTGGATCACCTTTGGCCGGCTGATCGCGTGCGAATCGAACCGACAAGAGGGATGAACCCGTGAGCCGCTTCCTACATACAAGCGATTGGCAGTTGGGACCGAAAGACCGTTGCGCGCGCGTTGGAGGCTCTGAAGGAGGTGCCGGTTCCGGTATTCATTTTGCCGGGCAATCACGACCCGCTGAACGCGGCGGCCGTGTATCGTTCAAGTACCTTCATTGACCGGAAACCCGCTCACGTTCACGTCATTGAGAACGCGTCTCCAGTCAAAGTCGCCGATGGTGTACAACTGGTGGGTGCGCCGTGGATGTCCAAGCGGCCTGTTACCAACCCCGTCGAGGAAGCTCTCGCGGCTCTTGCCCCGGCGAACGGAATCACGCGCATCTGCATGGCACACGGGGCCGTTGATCGACTCACGCCCGACCCGGAAGCAGCTGGCGTCATCGCGCTGGCGGCGCTCGAACGCGCGATTGCCGAGGGGAAGGTTCACTTTGTGGCGCTCGGCGACCGCCATTCCCTCACCAACGTGGCCGATGGTGACCGCATCTGGTATTCCGGGACTCCCGAAGCCACGGACTTCTCCGAAACGCAGGCCGGGTTTGCCCTTGTGGTCGAGCTCGACGACAGTCGTGTTTCAGCCAAGGAAGTCCAGATCGGCCAGTGGCGGTTCATCGAGCGGGGACGTGTCGACCTGAACACCAGCGACGATGTGGATGCGCTTCGGAAGTCGCTGGAAGAGCTCGAAAACAAAGAGCGCACCGTAATCCGGCTGACCCTTGTTGCCGTTTTCGAACGCCCCCTTGGGCCCAAGGGCGATCTCGACGGTCTGTTCGCGGTAGGCAGCCAAGGCGCCAGCGTCGTCGAGGGTCACGTGCACGATCCGGAAATAGACCTCGGGCTCGGCCCACCCTGGCTTGCGTCTAATACTGTTACCTCCGGGGAGATCAACGGGCTTTCTCGAAAGAGAGGGCACGATTTCGTTAACGGAGGCGCCGGATCGCGGCCGGGCCGCATGGTCGCCCTAACCCGTTACCCGCAAAGGGTTACGACGATCCGCTGCGCGATCTACACGCGGAAGAGCACCGAGGAGGGGCTCCAGCAGGACTTCAACTCACTTGATGCACAGCGTGAGTCCGGCGAGGCGTACATCGCGAGTCAGAAGAACGAGGGCTGGGTCTGCCTGCCTGATCGCTACGACGACGGCGGGTTCACCGGCGGCAACATGGAACGGCCGGCACTACAGCGGCTGTTGGCGGCCATCCGGCGGCTCGACGAGCTCGGCTGGGTGAACAAGAGCTGGACCACGAAGAAGGGCAAGCAGCGCGGCGGCAAACCGTTCAACAAGTCCACGCTGTTCAAGCTGCTGACGAACGTGGTCTATCTGGGCAAGGTCAGCTACCGGGATGAGGTCTACGACGGGGAGCACGAGGCGATCGTAGACGAAGACCTGTTCCGCCGGGTCCAGGCTCTGCTCCGCCGCAACCGCAACAGTGGCGGCACGTACGTCCGCAACAAGTACGGCGCCCTGCTCAAGGGCCTGGTCCGCTGCACGGCCTGCGGCTGCGCGATGAGCCACCACTTTACCACCAGCGGCAACAAGCGCTATCGCTACTACGTGTGCGTCAACGCCCAGATGCGCGGCTGGGACAAGTGCCCGTCGCCGTCGCTGCCCGCGGCCGAGCTGGAGCAGTTCGTCGTCGATCAGATCCGTGCGCTCGGGCAGGACGGACAGGTCATCACCGACTCGATCCACCGCGCCCAGCAGCAACTTCAGGACGAGATCGCGGGCCTCCGAGCGCAACGGGAGTCCGTCGAGCGGCGCGTGCGGCGGTTGGCCTAGCCATCGTCAGGTGCCGCTGCTTTCCCTTCACATACCGGTCAAACTCGTGATAGAAGTCGGCTGCGCTTTCCGAGCAATCGATGAGGCTGTCGGTAGAGAACCCGAGCTGACTTGCCAAGTGCTCGACGCGCTGAATTCGTAGGCCTTCAACCTCCGACAGAGCCGGCTCCATCCGCTGTCACCTGACTTTCCTTGATTCGCACGTCCTGGAGTTGGTGGATAAGCCCCTGAAGCTGCTTGAGCAATGAGTCGACCTCCGGGCTTTCAGACTCGAATTCAACAGAGCCTTCGAGAAGCAAGAAGCTGACTGGAACATTGAATTCGGCCGACATCTTCTTCAACAGCGCTAGGCTCGGCTCGGCCTTGTTGTTCTCCAGAAGCGACAGGTGGTTCTGCGAGATCCCAAGGCGCTTAGCCATCTCGCCTTGCCGTATCCCGGCTGCCACCCGCACAAACTTGATGCTGCGTGCTATATCCACGGTGTTCCTCACCGATAATCGCGGAGCTTTGGAAGTTTTGTGGTCCTCTGCCGCCTCTTCATCGCCGTCTTCCTTGGAGAAGCCCTGACACTCCGTCAGAATCCCGTAAGGGCCTGCGATGAAATAACTG
>JAGMDK010000193.1 GCA_023128695.1 Phycisphaerae bacterium | reverse complement strand
CGTGATCAGCGGGGTGAGGGGCACGATTGTAGGAATGCCGCCAGGGGAGTTAGCGTCAACATAGTGGGTGGGGCGGGCCTCCGTGCCCGCCAGTACGGTCCGACGGCGGCCGCGGAGGGCCGCCCCACCGGGTTACCCACTTTCCTGATGCCCACCCCGAGCCGATGGGCGAATGTGCTGAAGACCGGTTTGAACTGACCGCGGGACAGCAGTCGGCCCTTGGTCGGATTCGGGCCGCCCGCGACGGTCAGGACGTTTTCCGTGTGTTCCTGCTCTTCGGCGTGCCCGGCAGCGGTAAAACCGAAGTGTATATCCGCACCATGCGGGCGGTGATTCACGCCGGCCGGCAAGCCATCCTTCTGATTCCGGAGATCGCGCTGGCCACGCAGGTGGTGGAGCGTTTGTCACGCCGTTTCGAGCGGGTGGCGGTGCTCCACAGCCAACTCTCGGCCCGCATGCGCCACGACACGCTGGCAGCGATCGCGGCCGGCAAAGTGGACGTGGTCATCGGCACCCGCACCGCCGTTTTCGCGCCCTGCCCCCGACTCGGCCTGCTCGTCGTCGATGAAGAGCAGGAAAGCAGCTTCAAGAATCTGGCGGCGCCTTACTATCACGCGCGTGACGTGGCCATCAAACGCGGGCAGCTCGAAGGCGTGCCCGTGGTGCTCGGCTCGGCCACCCCCGCCCTGGAAACCTGGTATAACGCTCAGCACCGGCCGCATTTTGAGCTGGTGCGATTGCCGGAGCGTGTGCCCGGCGCCAAGTTGCCGCGTGTCAGCCTGGTCGTATCATCCGACCGCGAGGGGAGACAAGCTGCCATGATCCTGTCGCCGGAGCTGCACGACCAGCTTGCCCAGACCCTGGCGGACGGGCAGCAGGCCATCATATTGCATAATCGTCGTGGCTACGCCGTTTATCTACGCTGTGCGAGTTGCGGGCTGATGGTGAGTTGCCTCCGCTGCGGCTGCCATCTGGTTTACCATCAGTACCGGACCGAGCGCGTGATGAAATGCCATCGCTGCGGCGCGCGCGCGGCAGTTCCGCCACGCTGCCTCGATGACACCTGCGGCGGGCGTCTCGAACGCACCGGGCGGGCGATTCAGCATTTGGAGGAGGTGCTGCGGCGTTCCTTTCCCAAAGCGCGTCTGCTGCGGCTCGATAGTGACACGATGCGTCGCCGGGATGACTACCGCCACGCGCTGGCGGGCTTCGAGGCCGGGGAAGCGGACATCATGCTCGGGACACAGATGGTGGCGAAGGGGCTGGATTTTCCGCGCGTACGGCTCGTGGGAGTGATCGAGGCCGACGCCATGCTGTCACTGCCCGACTTTCGAGCCGGCGAGCGGGTCTTTCAGCTTATTGTCCAGGTGGTGGGGCGCGCCGGCCGGCGTGAAGGCACGTCGCTGGCGCTGGTGCAAACCGCGGCGCGACCCGCGCCGGCAATTCGGCATGCCCTGCGCATGGACTACGAAACGTTTGCCGGCGGCGAGTTGGAGCAGCGCCAGCGACTGTTCTATCCGCCGCTGGCGCGGCTGGTGCGACTGATTTGTGCCGATTCGCGCGCCGGCCGGGCCCGGGAGGCGGCCGAGCATCTGGCGGAGGTACTGCGTGACCGGGCAACCCGGATTCACGCCGGCTTGCGCGTCGATGCGGCTGAGCCGTGCATAGTGCCGCGGTTGCGCGAGATGCTGCGTTACCAAGTATTGGTGCGCGGGCCGCGCGCGGCGTGCGTGCACACCTTGTTGCACGAGATCGCCGCAGAAAAGCTGCCCAGACCCGCGGTCCAGCGGTTCACGATAGACGTTGATCCGGTGGACTTGCTGTAGTGTTCTGTCAGTACCAAACGTGCGGTTTGCTCTGACTGGGAGGGCAAGGCTCCTGCCGAGCCAAGGGCGCCGCGGCTCACGGGAGGGCGAGGCTCCTGCCGAGCCGTGCCTTGGAGGCAATCGAACCTACGGCTCAGCAGGAGCTTCGCCCTCCCTTCGCCGAGCCGTGCCGGCTGGGTGGCACGGCCGTGTCGGCCGTGAATACCTGCGACTTGTACACGGCTGACACAGCCGTGCCACCCATCGCACGTTTAGCGTTGACGTGACACTAGTTCTTGTCAGACTTTGCCAGCGTCTTCTTGGCGATATTCAATTCCTGCCTGAGCTGGGCCACCTTTCGTTCGAGCCGGTTGGTGTAGGCCTTCGACTGTTTGGCTTTAGTTTGCAGCTCAAGAATCGTGTTGGTCTGTCGCTTCATGGCGGCGGACTGAATCTGTATGGTCGCGAACTTCTTCTCGGCGGTTCGCAGCACTTTCTGGGTGATTTCGTCCGCGAGTTGCGTGCCGGTGGCGCGCTGGCCGCGTGCGGCGACGTTCTCATTACGCTGCTGACGCTGGTTGAACTGGCCTTTCACATCTGATGTTGCCTGGATGGCCGCTGCCAGCCGCGTGCTCAGCTCGGCCATTTTCGCCTTGAGGGCGAGATTTTCCTCCTGAAGAGTGACAACCTGTTGATTCTGCCCTCCGCAGCCAACGATGGCGAGCAAGGCGAGAGAGAGGGCCCAAGGCGCGAGACGCTTCGCAAATTGCATAACTCATTCCTCCGTGAATCGTTGCCAAGGCCGGGCCACGCGCGCCGGCCTAGTTCCTGATGCTCCGTGTTCCGTTATGGGACGCCGCATACATGTTGTATTCTGTCACACCGCCCGCGCACGTTGCTGCCCCGCGCTTGCTGCTGCCCCGCGCTTGTTGTATTACCCAGGGGGGGCAGACGCATTCGTCCGGCGCTGGTAGGATGGAGGCATGACAGACATTGGAATTCTGATCGACGAACGTTTCAGGCGTCATGCCACCGGGGACGGGCATCCCGAATCTCCCACTCGGCTGAACGTCATTCAGGAAGCGCTGGAGTCCACGGGGCTCCTGGATACCTGTCGGCGGTTCGAGCCCAACCCGGTTTCCGAGGCCACACTCCAGTTTGTTCATACGCATGACTACCTCACACGGCTGGATGCGGCTTGTCGTCAGTGCTACCCTTACGTTGACGCTCCGGACAGCACCATCTGCCCGGAGAGCTATGATATCGCCAAGTTAGCAGCCGGAGGTGTTGTCGAAGCCGCGCGACAGGTCGCTAAAGGCGGTTTCAAGCGCATCTTCTGCGCAGTTCGCCCCCCGGGCCATCATGCCGAGGCCAACCGCTCGATGGGTTTCTGCCTGTTGAACAACATCGCGCTCGCGGCTTGCGTCCTGAAAGACGAGTTCAAGCTCGAGCGGCTTTTGATCCTCGATTTCGACGTCCACCACTGCAACGGCACGCAACACACCTTCGAGGCCGACCCGTCCGTGCTGGTCATCAGCCTGCACGGCCACCCGAACTACCTCTACCCGGGCACCGGCTTTGAAGAAGAGACGGGAACCGGGCCGGGCGTCGGCTATACAATGAACATCACGTTCCTGCCGGGGGCCGGCGATGACGATTACCGGGAGGCCTTCACCGGCCGGATCATCCCGGCGGTGGCCCGCTACGCCCCGCAGATGATCCTGGTCTCCGCCGGCTTCGACGCGCACGCCGACGATCCGCTGGGGAACCTCGCGCTGTCCGACGAAATGTACGGCTGGATGACGCGGATGGCGGTTGAAATGGCCGAGCGACATGCCCAAGGCCGCCTCGTGAGCGTGCTCGAAGGCGGGTACAACCCGGACGTGCTGTCCCGTTGCGTGCCCGAACACGTGCGGCTTTTACAGGGGTAGTGAAAAAAGCGGCGGCTCAGCGGGAGCTTTGCCCTCCCTTCCATGGTGCCACTGCTCTTGAGCAGTGTTTCTTAGTCGTCCCTGAAAAACGGCACTTCC
>JAGMDK010000192.1 GCA_023128695.1 Phycisphaerae bacterium | reverse complement strand
TCGGCAGGAGCCTCGCCCTCCCGTGCCGCACATGCATGAATAGCGATATCGATTCTAACGAAACTCGCATTATAGCACGTGGCGGTGCTGAAGCACGACTCGTCAGGGCCGATCTGAACGTACTGATTGGTAGTACGCATGGAAACGGGCGGGAAGATGGGCGTACCATTCGGGTGGCAGCTCGGGCTTCGTTCCACCTCGGATGGCACGGACCGCGGCGGGATTCTCGCCGGCGCGGATGCGGCGAATCGCGTAGGCCAGGTCCCGTGAGAACTCCAGCGCCTCGGGCCAGGTAAGGTGGCTGCCGTCGAAGCTATCGTAGCCGTTCTGCTCGACCTCGATCCAGATGCCGCCGGCCGACTCGAAGCGGGTTATGAACTCAGCTTCGTCGAAGATGCTGAGTCGATTTTCGAGCGCGAGCATCTCGGGCGAGCATGGTGGTCGGAAGCCGCAGACGCGAATGCCATCCGCCGTCCAGGTGTGAACGTGATCCAGCAAGTCGTCGATCATCTCCGGAACCACGTCTTCTGCCGAGAACAACTCCTCATAATGAGCCAGCGCGCCGGTTCGGCAGGGATTCTCCACATACATAGCGACCCAACCGTCCGCACAGCGGTGCCGGAAATCGCGCCTGATCGGCCGGCCCGGCAGCCAGTCCGCCACCAGGCGTTTCAATTGGATCCGCTGAAAGGCCCAGCGGGCTTCGGCCAGCAGCTCTTTCGCTTTGGAACGCTTCCATTGGCGTCCGAACTCGCCGGTCTGGGCGGCAAATTCCGTAAAAGCGCGGGGAGTGACGGCGAGAATGATGTTACGGTCCGGGCTGTTGGGATCCAGGACGGGGGCGATGCCGTCGAGGTAGTCGGACGTATACGCGGCACCCGAGAATCCGTAATTCAGAATGCGCAGCTCGGGCAGCTCGCCGAACATTCCAAGCGGTGGGACCGAGATCACGGCCCGTGAATCGCCGGCCAGGACGGCGTCGGCGCAGCCCTTCCACTCCAGCTTCATGATCCAGAAGCGTTCGGAGCGAATCCCCGTTCTGTCGCGTGTGCGGACAAACCCGGTCCAGCCGATCAGGACGGTGCTGATGGCCAGCATTGCCAGTACGCGCCAGCGCGGTCGCCATCTCATAGTATTTTCTGAATCCGCTGAAAGAGCATTCTGTGCCACCTACAACACGTTAAAACTGGAAATAAATGAACTCCGCGGTCGGTCCTCGGAGAAACAGGCAAGCCCATATTAGTCCGGCTAGGACCACCGGTTCGAGCATCCGCCGCGGCCGCGGGAAACTACGCCACGTGCGATCCAGGCGGAAATGGAAGTAGAGCTGGCGGGCCACCATGATCAAGATCAAATGCAGATGGGCGTCGCCGACCTGTTCCAGAGCGATGCCCAGGTTGAACCGACTGAAGTCGAACATCGCCGCGAGTATTTGAAACGTATGTCGGGCGGAGGTCGCCAGGAACGGCACCCAGGCGATGACGGTTAGCAGGAACACGATCAGCGTAGCCAAATGGCGGCCGCCGGGCAGCGTGCCGAGCCGCTTGGGCCAGTTTATGACTCGCTCGGCTGACAGAAAAAAAGCGTGGGCGGCGGCCCACATGACCATCGTCCACGACGCCCCGTGCCAGACGCCGGAGAGCAGCATGGTGATCCACATGTTGCGGTGCGCGGCCAGCGGGCCGTTGCGCGAGCCGCCGAGCGGGATGTACACGTAATCGCGGAACCACGACGAGAGCGAGATATGCCAGCGCGTCCAGAACTCGCGGAAGCTGGACGAGATGTAGGGGTGGTCGAAATTCAGCGGGAAATCGTAGCCCATCCATTTCGCCAGGCCGCGGGCGATGTCGCTGTAGCCGCTGAAGTCGCAGTAAATCTGGAAGGCGAACATCAGCATCACCAACCACCACAGGGCGCCCGAGTCGGCCGGCACGTCGGCTTCGATCGCGGCCTGGACCACCGGGTTGAGGTTGTCGGCGATCACGACCTTCTTGGCGTAGCCGAAGAGAATCAGATGGAGCCCGGCCCAGCGCGCCTTGGCGGTGGTCGGGTGCACTTGCTCGAGCTGGGGCAGCAGGTGCGCCGCGCGGACGATCGGACCGGCGACGAGCTGCGGGAACATGGACAGGTAAGCGAAGAAATGCACGATGTTCCGCGTCGGTTTGAGCTGCCCGCGGTACACATCGATCGTATAGCTCATCGCCTGAAACGTATAAAAGCTGATCCCGACCGGCAGTGGCAGGTACGCGAGCGGGATCTCCGTCTGTCCGCCGAACAGCGCCAGCAGCCAGTTGACGTTGTTGATGCCGAAGTCCAGGTATTTGAAGCTGGCCAGCGTGCCGAGGGTCGCGATCAGGGACAGCACCAGGCACAGCGTGCGGCGTTGGGGGAAGCGCTGCATCCCCAGGGCGGCGACGAAATCGACCGATCCGACCCAGATAATCAGGAACAGAAGCCGCCAATCCCACCAGCCGTAGAAGACCATCGAGGCCACGACCAGATACGCCCAGCGGGTGTTCTTCCGCGCGCGGAGCCAGGGCCACAGCGCGATGAAGAGGCAGAAGAACACAACGAACGTCGCTGAGTTAAACAGCATTCTGGTCGGTCCTCGCGGTCAGACGTTTAGCGGGCTCGCCGATAGCAAACGGGATAAACCACTCCACGAAATGCCCGTAGAACACCAGGGCCATCCCCAGGCCCTTGGCGACGTCGACCCACGCGATGCGGGCTGGGACCTTTGCGCCTGGCAAGCCGTCTGTCATCCTTCGCGCACTCACCTCACGGGAACCCGTGCGGTTCCACGGTCCCACGCCCCCTCATCTTCAAACGACACGCACATACATTTTTCCGATATCATGTCTCTACTGGTCTCTACTGGAAAAATGAAACCGTGTCGATTACTTAGGCTACCTCAACCCAGCGGCCAATGGACGAGGTGAGTATGCCGGCGAGTTCCGAAGAACGCAATCGCAGCGAACGCGAGCGGATGGTCGCTGAGCAGCTTGCCCAACGGGGCATCCGTTCGGAGGCGGTGCTCGCCGCGATGAGGCGGATTCCGCGTGAGCTGTTTCTGCCGGCCGGCAGCCGAGGCCGAGCGTACGCCGACGGGGCCCAGCCGATTGATTGTGGACAGACCATCTCACAGCCCTACATGGTCGGCCGCATGACCGAGTTGCTCGAACCGCGCCCAGAGCTGTCGGTGCTGGAAATCGGCACCGGCTCCGGCTATCAGACTGCGATTCTCGCCTGCGTGGCCAAGCATGTGTACACCGTCGAGTGGCACCTCAAACTCATGAACCAAGCCTCCCGGCGTCTGGAAAAGCTGAGGTTGAAGAACGTGTCGTACCGCTGTGGCGACGGCTCGCTGGGCTGGCCGGAGCGGGCTCCGTACGAGGCGATCATCGTCACCGCCGGGGCGCCCGATGTCCCCGAGCCGTTGTGTGAGCAGCTCGCGGTCGGCGGGCGCCTGGTTGTGCCGGTCGGGCCCACCGGCGACCAGACCCTGGTCCTGGTACGGAAAACCGAGGAGGGGGCGCAGCAAATCGAAGTGCTCAAATGCCGGTTTGTGAAGCTCCTCGGCGCCGCCGGCTGGCGGGAGTGATCCGAACCGCGCCTGACAATGCCTCCCGCGAAGAGCCGCGGGCTTGGGGTGAGCATCAACATAGAGGGTGGGGCGGGCCT
>JAGMDK010000191.1 GCA_023128695.1 Phycisphaerae bacterium | reverse complement strand
GCGGCCGCGGAGGGCCGCCCCACCGGTTTGCCCACTTTCCTGACGCCCACCCGCGGGCTTGAGCCCGCGTCTGTTCGGTTTTTTCACGGCGCAAAATGCTTTATGCTTAGGGAAGTTTATAGACCGCCGCTCCCGCGCCTGACCCGCCAGTATTGGGCCCGGCTGGTCGGGAGCGGCGTCGATCGGTGAGCACAAGATACAGTGAGAGATTTATGAAAACCGAACTATTGCTTGGCGATGAGGCGGTCGGCCTGGCAGCCTTACACGCCAACATCGGCGGCGCCTTTTCCTATCCCGGCACCCCCGCCACCGAAATTTTTGAGTTCATCGAGAAACGCCACGGCCCCAGCGTCTCGGCCCGCTGGTCGGCGAATGAGAAGGTCGCCTACGAAGAGGCCCTCGGCCATTCCTACGCCGGTCGCCGGGCGATCGTCTCCATGAAACACGTCGGTCTCAACGTCGCGGCCGATCCGTTTATGAACTCGGCCCTGACCGGCGTCAATGCCGGGATCGTGGTCGTCGTTGCCGACGATCCGGGGATGCACTCCTCCCAGAACGAGCAGGACAGCCGTTACTACGGCGAGTTCGCCCAAATCCCCGTGCTCGAACCCAGCAACCAGCAAGAGGCCTACGACCTGACGCGAGAAGCGTTCGAGCTATCTGAGAAGTTCGGCCTGCCGGTGCTGATACGTCTGGTCACGCGCCTGTCCCACAGTCGAGCCAATGTACGCGTGGAACCGCCCGCCGCGACCGATGACAACGAGCGGCTGTCTTTGCCCGACCCGAACGACTGGACGCTGGTGCCGACAAATGCTCGGCGGCGTTACCGGCACCTGCTCGACATGCAGCCGACACTGCGCGAATGGTCGGACAAGTCGCCCCTGAACGAGCTGTCGCTGGGCGGGCGACGCGGGATCATAACTTCCGGCCTGGCGCACAATTACGTGCGAGAGGTGCTCGCGGGTCAAGGTGATTTTTCGCTCCTGAAAATCTTGACCTATCCGCTGCCACGAGAACGCATCCGCAATTTGGTGAGCCATTGTGACGAGATTACGGTTATCGAAGAGGGCTATCCCTTCATCGAGAAGCAGCTCACCGGCCTGCTGGGTATCCCCGGCAAGGCGATTCGCGGCAAGCTCAGCGGCGAGTTGCCGCCCGATGGCGAGTTGACACCTGACCTCGTCGCCACGGCGCTTGGCAAACAGTATTCCGCGCCCCTGGCGGTGGTCGAGGATCTGACCGGCCGCCCGCCGGCACTGTGTCGCGGCTGTCCCCACGCCGATACCTTCAAGGCCATTATTGATGCGACCGCGAATTACCCCGAAGCGATTCTGTTCAGTGACATCGGGTGCTATACGCTCGGCGTGCTGCCGCCCTACAAGGCGGTGCATTCGTGTGTGGACATGGGCTCGTCGATCTCGATGGCACACGGGGCCGCCCAGGCCGGAGCGCACCCGGTGCTATGTACCATCGGCGACTCGACTTTCAGCCACTCCGGCATGACCCCGCTGATCGGCGCGGTCCGCGCGGACGCCAACATAACGGTTTTCGTCCTCGACAACGCCATCGTCGCGATGACCGGCGGCCAGGAGACGATGGCCTGCGGCGACCAACTGCTTGATCTGCTCAAGGGGCTCGGCGTAACGGAAGCACACCTGCACGTTATCGAGCCGCTGCCCAAGAATCACGAGCAGAATGTCGACGTGATCTCGCGGGCCATCAAGCATCGCGGTTTGTCGGTGGTTGTGGCCCAGCGTGAGTGCATCCATAACCGCCGAAAGGCACAGGCTGCGCCAAAAGCCGCCCAACCAGTAGGAGTCGCGACCGGCAAGTAGTAGCTGGATAATGTAGCGTCAGGCCTCCGAGCCTGACGAAATGTGTGGCACCGGCATCTTGCCGGTGAGATATTCCACCACCGGCTGGAAGCCGGTGTCACAATGTGGCACGAAATGTGTGGCACCGGCATCTTGCCGGTGATCTATTCCACCACCGGCTGGAAGCCG
>JAGMDK010000190.1 GCA_023128695.1 Phycisphaerae bacterium | reverse complement strand
TGGAGAAGGTCAAGGCCCAGATCATTGCCTTGGATAACGACGAAGGGGCAGTTGCCGAGGTGGAGCTTTACGTCTGCGAGTATGGCGACGCCGAAGCGATCGCGGCCGTGCTCGAGCCGATCTACGCCCGCGGCGGCGGCGGCGGTCGGCCGGGCCGTGGGGGCGCTGCGCCGGTCTCAACATCGGAAGTGCGCATCGTGGCCGAGTCGGCGACGAATACGATCCTCGTCTGGGGTCCACCGGACAAACGTGACCTGATCTTCCAAAAGATCATCGAGCTGGACACGCTCAACAAGCAGGACATTCGTGAGATCGACGTCATATACGCCGACCCGGAGGAGTTGGCGGCGACGCTGTCCGAGATATTCGCCGGCGGCGGCAGTGCCCGTCCGACCGGCGGTCGACGTGGTCAGCGCGGTCCGAGCGTCACGAACACCGGCCGGATCATGATCCTCGGCGACAAGGACGCCAAGAAGCTGTTGATCCGCGCGCCGGATGAGATCTACAAGCAGATCGAGGAGCTGGTCGAGACGCTCGATCAACCCAGTCAGAAGATGCAACTGCGGCGGTTCCAGCTCGCGTATGCCGATGCCGTCACCGTGGTCGAAAACGTCAAGACGGCCTTGGCCGAGTACGTGCAGCAGTTGAAGGCCACCAACGAAGACATGGATTTCGACGCCTTCACGGCGATAGCCGATCCGCGCACGAACGCCATCACCGTCGTCGGCTCGGAAGAGACGTTCCTGTTCGTCTCGGAAATCCTGGCGGCGGTCGATATCCCCACGCCGGACGATCAGAAGAAGGAATTCCGCATCTTCCCGCTGGAGAAGGCGGACGCGGTGATCGTGGCCGACGCGATCAACGGCTTTGCCACCGGCAGCGCGGCCCAGAGCAGTGGCGGCACGCGGCGCGGCGGACGGCGCGGCGGCGGGGGTGGTATGCCCGCCGGTCCACGCGAGTTGAACGTCTACGCCATCCCCGATGAAGGCACGAACTCCGTCATGGTTTTCGGCCGCGCCGAAGACATCGACCTGATCGAGACGGCCGTGATCGTGCAGTATGAGGACAGCATCGGCGATCGTTACCGGATCGAGTCCATCCCGGTCCAGAACGTCCCGCCCTCGCAGATCGTCAGTTTCATCTATCAGTTCATCGACCAGGGCGCCACGCAGACTGGCGGCACCGGCCGTGGCGGCGCGCGCGGCCGCGGAGGTCGGGGCACGCTCACCGAAGACGGCGGACCGCAGATCGTGCCCAACGACAGCGGCAAGACGCTCATCGTCCGCGGCACGAAACGCCAAATCGAGGAAATCCGCGAACTCGTCGAGCGCTTCGATGACAAGGACATCGTGGCGGGCGTTATCAAGGTCATCGAAATCCCCTACGGCCAGGACGCGAACGCGCTGGCGGACATGGTCCAACGTGTCGTCAACGACGCCGAAGCGGACAGCGCCGAGCGGACCGGCCGCCAGCCGCGGCAGGTGGTCGTCGAGGCTGATGAATACACGAACACGATCATTGCCGCCGGCGATCCGACTTTGTTCGGGCAGGTCGAGACGATCATTCAACAGCTCGGCGAGGTGCGCTCCGAGCGAGCCGTCACGCGGGTGATCGAGTTCAAGAATCTCTCCGCCGAGGACGCCGAGGAGATCATCAACGAATTGCAGCAACAGCGCGGCGGATCGAGCGGCAGCCGGCGGAGCCCGAGTCGTTCACCCAGCCGGCGGCCAAGTCGAGGCGGCTCACGGCGTGGCGGACGTGGAGCCTTGACGCCGGGTGATCTGCCGAGCCCAGCGTTCGATCCGCTTTGGCGGCTCCAGCCCTCGGCGTGGATCGAGCCGTGCATCGCGGTCACGCCGCTTTCGCCGGTACTCAGCATGTTCCTGACCGACCGGGCGTCGGACGACGAGGAGCAGGATGAGCAGCAGCGTTCCGCCGCCTACAGGAGGGCGTTGGAACGCGAGGTGCTTGAGGAACTGGAAGAAGAGCAGCCCGAAGACGAGCAGGGGCCGGTCGAGACACAGCCGAGTGGCATCACCGACACGCTCAGCGGCGTCAGCGGCGCCCTGCGCGGCGAGATAACCGCCAAGGCCGTCGACAGCCAGCGCATCATCATCACTGGCGATGAGCAGGACGTGGAGTTCATCGAGTCGATTTTGATGATGATGGAGCGCTCGGCCTCGCCGGCGGTGATAAACGTCTTCACGCTGAAGAACGCGAAGGCGACCGCACTTGCCCCGATCATCGAGAAGGCCATTCAGGCCAAGATCGACGCCCGCACCAGCCGCCCGGGGCCGCAGGACAAGTTCAGCATCAATGCTGAGGGCCGCAGCAATTCGCTGATTGTTTCGGCGTCCGAGCGTCTCATGGAAGAGATCGACAGACTGATTGGTGACCTCGATGTTGACACGGGCGAAACCGACGTCCGCTCGATCGTACTCAGTAACATGCGCGCGGTTGAGGCCGTGGCGCTGTTGAAGCCCATCATCGAAAAGCTGAATACCCAGCGCGAGGTGCCGAAGGAGTCGCAGGTCTCGATCAGCGCGATCGAGCGGAACAACAGCGTCATGATCGTCGGCACGCCGAAGGATCTGGAGGAGGTCGAAGACCTCGTCAAGCAGATCGACATCGAATTGACGGAGGAAGAGGAGGAAAAGACCAAGAGCTTCGTAACCGCCGATGTGATCTTGATCCAGCTTAAGAACGGCAACGCCGACGACGTGGCCAAGGTCCTGATGGACATGATCGATGAGCAGCAGGAAAATGCTCGCAAGGCCGACCCCGAAAAGCCCGGCGAACCATTCGTCAAGCTGCTGCGTCTGCGGCTGGCGGACGGGCAGGAGTTGCCGCCGTTGAATCTCGACCGGCCGATCAAGATTCTGCCGGAGAAGGGCACCAACTCGCTGATCGTCTTCTCGACCAAGGATAATAATGAAGCTTTGCAGGCGATCGTTGAGGTGTTCGACACGTTGCCGATCGGGGCCGAGACCGACGTGAAGGCCTTCGTGCTGCGCCACGCGGCGGCGGAGGACGTCGCCAAGCTGATCGACGAGGTCTTCAAGGACAAGAAGTACCTGAATCGGCCCAGCGAAGGCGACAGCGGCGGGCTTCAGAAGGGCATCCTGCCGCCGGTGCCGCCGGGCGTGGCGGCCAAGGGCCTGCCGTACCCGCTGGTGGTCCAGCACGATCCGCGCACCAACACGGTGATCGTAATCGGCCGTAGCGACGCGGTGATCCTGGCGGGCGGGCTGATCAGCGAACTGGATCGGCCCACGACGGAACTCGGGCTCAAGGCCTACGTGCTGCCGCTCAAGTACCTCCAGGCGACGGAAATGGCCGACAAGCTCGAAAAGCTGCTGGCCGACCGGGCCAAGGCCGTGGGCGGCAAGAACGAGGCCCGCGACAGCGCCGTGATCCAGCCGGAGGAGCGCTCCAATTCGCTGCTGGTCTTCGCCACCGAGGAAATGTACGACATGCTCGAGGACCTCGTGCTGGAGCTCGATGCGACGGACAAGTACAGCGTGGTGGATTTGCGTTACCGCCCGCTGAAGTACGCCGATGCGGTGAAGATGGAAGGCATCCTGACGGAGATGTTCGACGCCAAGGTGAAGGCCGAGAAGGAGTCGAACAAGGAGTTGAAGGACTCCCTGATGGTGCTGGCCGACACACGCAGTAACTCACTGCTGATGACCGGCACGCGTGATTATCTGGCCGAGGCCGAGCAACTGATCGACAAGCTCGATCAGGAGTTCGACGGGACGGTCGTGTTCAAGTCTCTCAAGGTCAAGCTCAACAGCGCGCTCAACATCGCGTCGCTATTGGAGGAAATGATCGACAAGGCCCTCAAGCAACAGGATACAAAGCTCAAGGGCACGCCGATCCACGTCACGGCCGACCCGATTTCGGACAGCCTGCTATTGGCAGCGTCACGCGAGGACATGGAGGTGCTCGAACGCTGGGTGGAGATCCTGGATCGGCCCAGCGAGATTGGACGCATGACCCTGATCGTCCCACTCCGCCGGGCGGTGGCCGATGAGGTCAGCAAGGCGGTGCAGGACATTTTCAAGAAGGGCGGCGGAGGCCAGGGCGGCGGTGAGATCGACGTCACGATCACGGCCGACGAGAAGACCAACTCGGTCGTCGCATTCGGCCCGCCGGCGCTGCTCAATGACATCGAGGATTTCATCCGCAGGCTGGACGAGACAGAGGCCTTGAGCGGCGTGATTGTGCGCATCTTCAAGCTGGAGCAGTCCGACGCCGAGGACGCCGGCGATCTGTTGACCCGCATTCTCGACTTGCAGGGTGGGTCGGTCGGCGGCGGCCGCGGCGGCGGGGGCGGCGGCTCGCAGCAGGAGACCGATAGCCAGGTCATGCTGATCTGGCAGCAGCAGCATCCCGAACTCGGCATGGAAACGTTCAAGGCCATGCGCTCGGAGATCGTCGTCATCTCCGATATCCGTACCAACTCACTTATCATCGAAGCCCCGCCCGAGAGCATGCCGCTGATGGAGTCCCTGGTGGCGGCGATCGACCTGCCGCCGGACGCCGCCAGAATTCGCGTCTACCAACTCCGCAACGCCGACGCCGAGCAGATGGTGCAAATGCTCGAAGAGCTGTTCGAGCGTCGGACGGCGGGCGCAACCGGGGGGGCAGGCGACGAGTCCGAGCGCGTGCTGGGCGCGGTCGGCGGACGGCAGGAAATCGCCTTCACCACCGACATCCGCACCAACTCCGTCATCGCGGCCGGCACCCCCGGCTATCTCGATCTCGTCGAGGAGTTGATCCTCGAACTCGACACGCGGCCAATCAAGGAACGCGACACATTCGTCTACGCCCCGCGTAACAACACGGCCCAGGCGATCAGCGACTCGCTCAGAGAGTTCAGCGACGCCGAGCAACAGCGGCTTCAGGACATCGGCGAGGAGGTCTCGACGCAAGTGCGGCAGGAACGCAAGATTGTCTCAATCCCGAACGAGGACGCGAACCGCATCCTCATCGACGTCGATCCCCGCTTCAAGGACACGATCATGAAAGTGATCAGTGAATTGGACCAAGCCCCGCCGCAGGTCGTGATCCAGGTGCTGATCATCGAGGTGACGATGGACAACGATCTGGATCTGGGCGTGGAGTTCGCGTTCCAGGATTTGCAATACGCCAAGGCCGGACCGAGCGACACGACCACCTTCGATTACGTCGGCGGGACCGACATCGGGGCGGCCGGCAGCGGCCTGGGCGGCTTCACTTTCACGATCACCGGCGCGGACTTCAACTTCCTCTTCCGCACGCTCCAGAACGAGGGCAACCTGCGCGTGCTCAGCCGCCCGCAGATCACGGCCATGGACAATCAAGAGGCCCGCATCAATATCAGCGACGACGTGCCCTATGTCAGCGGCACGCAAACCTCGACGACCGGACAGATCAGCACGAGCGTCAGTCGCGCGGACATCGGGATCGAGCTGGTCGTTAAGCCGCAGATTAACCCCGACGGCTTCGTACGCATGGAGATCTTGCAGAAGGTCTCCGATCAAACCGGGTCGACGGTGGACGTCGGGCCGGGCGTCACTTCGCCGGTGTTCTTCGAGCGCGAGGCGGAAACCGTGATCACGGTCAAGGACAACGAGACCGTCGTGCTCGGCGGCCTGATTACCTCGCGGGCGGAGAACCGCGAGCAGAAGGTCCCGATCCTGGGCGACATCCCCGGCCTGGGCCTGCTCTTCCGCAACCAAAACGACAGCACCCGGCGCACCGAATTGCTGCTCGTGCTGACGCCGCACGTGATCCGCACGGTCGAGGAATACCGTGATATATCGATCCTGGAACGCGATCGGCTGAGCCTGATTTCGCAGGAGGCGCTGCGCGACCCGCTGATGCAGGGCTTGCAGCTCACGGCGGAGCCGGCGGCGTTGGACGGCGAGGAGTTCGAGCCGTCACCGGCCGGACGCAAGCCGGTGGAAGAGGCCCTGGAACCGGAAGAGGAAGAGTATGGGCCGTTGCGCCCCGCTCTGCGTGGCAAGCCGCCCGGCCCGGCCGAGGACCCGAACTCGTACGACGTGCCGCTGACGTTCCTGGAACGCGCGCGGCAAGTGGGAGGGCGACAAATGGGCGGGCGGTAAGTGGGAGGGCGAAGCTCCCGCTGAGCCGCTGCGCGGGAGGGCGAAGCTCCCGCTGAGCCGCCGCGCGGGAGGGCGAAGCTCCTGCTGAGCCGCTGAGTGGGAGGGCGAAGCTCCTGCTGAGCCGCTGCGCGGGAGGGCGAAGCTCCCGCTGAGCCGCTGCACCTATGGGATATGGAGTGCTGATGGATGTTCTAAGAGCCGGTAATCAAACCCGAAAAGCCGCGGACTTCAGTCCGCGCGGCCCCGCGCAGGCTGAAGCCCGCGGCCCTTCATGGGGGCACCCGTGCTGGGTGATCCTCCTTGGGTTGCTCATGCTATGCACAGGCTGTGAGGGGATGGGCGGCAACGGCGGGTTCAGCCGGGCGACTCACGGCAACGACATCGTCGCCATCAATAGTTTCTATAATCCCTGGCCCTGGCTCAGGGACGCCGACGACCGTATCGTCGGCTTTCGAGTGCCGGTGTATTTCGTCTCGGGCAAGATCGATAAGGGTGTCTTCGTTTCGGGCACCATCAAGGTCACGATTAACATCCTGCAACCTAGTCCGAAAGGCGGCTTCGACCGGCAGTTGGTGCGGGAGTGGATTCTTGACGAGCAGCAGGCCGCCGGTTATCGCGTGCGCAAACGTTCCATCATGGGCAACTACTACGGCTTCGTGCTCAAGTGGCCGCCCGACGCTGACGTGATGGGGCGCAGAATCGAGTTGGCGTTCAAGTATCAGCGGCCCGATGGACGTGTGATCGCAAGCCCGCCGCGGCAGTTGAAGGTACCGCTGCCGCCGGGATTCCCCGCTCCGCGAGAGAGGCTCATGACGCCGCCGGTCCAGCAGTCAACATCGAATACGACCCCGGCCGCCGAGCCGGCGACCAAGACGGAACCACAATAATGCCCTGGGGCATCTTCATCCTGGCGCTGCTGATCACCTACCTGCTCCAGACCACCGTGTTGCGCCTGGCCAGCGTGGAGCCCCTCGACCTCCTGCTGACGCTGGCGCTGGTATGCGGCTTGGCGGCGCCGGTCCAGGAAGCACGCCTGGCCGGGTGGTTCACGGGCTTCGCGCAGGACATCGGCAGTGCGGGACCGCTTGGGCTGCACGCGCTGCTGCTCGGGCTGGCGGTGCTGGTGCTGACACGCTTGCGGGAACTGGTGAATCAACACCTGTGGTGGGCTCGCTGGCTGATCATGTTCATCGTCGCCTTCCCGGCCCAGGTGCTGCTGCAATTACACCTCCGCTTTCTCCAGGGTGCCCATCTGTCGTGGTCGCGGATGGGGCTGGACGCGTTGACGACTGCGATGTTGGCGTCGTTGCTGGCGGCCCTGCTCCTGGGACTGCCCGCCGTCTTCAGGGGCCGCCGTCATCGCCGGCATCCTGCCCGCTGGTAACTAGTGCATCGTCACGTTTTGGCTTTCGAGTCACCTTGTGTGTGCCACTGCTCTTGAGCAGTGTCTTCTTGGGCCGACTCTGGCCCTGGCACTGCTCAAGAGCAGTGGCACACGCGCCGAGCGGGAGGGCGAGGCTCCTGCCGAGCCAGGGGGGCACACACGTCGAGCGGGAGGGCGAGGCTCCTGCCGAGCCGGGGGGGCACACACGTCGAGCGGGAGGGCGAGGCTCCTGCCGAGCCAGGGGGGCCGCGGCTCAGCGGGAGCTTCGCCCTCCCTGCCGCGGCTCAGCGAGAGCTTCGCCCTCCCTGCCATTCCTGACCAGCACGGACTGTTAGGGCTTGGATTTCTGCTCGGCGGTCTTCGGCTTCTTTGACGTTCCGGGCGTGGAGGCCCGCGCGCCGCGGATTTCAAGATGCCGGACCCGCGGCTCCTCGATCGGCACCAGATTGATCGAATTGATCTTGACGGGGGGGGCCGGCCGGTCGCGGCGGTCGGTCTCTACGCCGGCCAGTTTCTGGAGCGCGCGCAGGCTCTCTTCATCACCGGCTTGCCCGATCACCGTGAACTGCCCGTCCAACTGCTCCAGACGCGCCAACGCGATGAAAAACTGGCAACTGGCGGAGTTCGGGTCGCTGGGCTTGCGGGCCATCAGCAGTGTGCCCAGCTCGACGGGCGCGTCATGGAACTCGGCGGGGATCAGCTTGCCGTCGGGACGCAGGCCCGTGCCGTCGCCTTTCGGGCACCCGCCCTGGATGACGAATCCGGGGATGATCCGATGGAAGGTCTTCTTGTCGTAAAAGCCCTCGCGGACGAGTTCCAAGAAGTTCGCCAAGTTCCGCGGGGCCTGGTCGTACTCCAGGACGAAGGTGATCCGGCCGTAGTCGGTGACCAGGATCGCGTCTTTGCGCGGCTCCACTTTGAATTGGGTCGAGACCGTCCCGAGCCGCCCGGCGAGCGGTCGCCATTCCACTCGGTAAGCGCCGGGGTAGCGGGCGGCTTGGTGGTAAAAGCGGAGGTCGAGGTCCGCCCCCACGGACCCATGCGGGGCGATCCGCAGTCGGCGGGATCCCTTCGCGGGCTCCCCAGGCGACGTGAGAGGTTGGACCGCGACCCTATCTTCGTCGTCAAAGCTCACGGACAGCACGGGGGCTTCAGGTGTGCCGAGAGCTACTTCCAGCGGAAGCACGATGCCATCGGCACCCCGGATGGGCTCGCCGAGCGGAATATTTACCGGTTCATCGGACGTGTTGACCAGCGTGAAACGCAGCCGCAACGGACCTTCCAGCGGGTAGAGCGGCGTGACGGCCCGTAACTCGGCCCGGAGCGGCTCGACCGATTCTTCAGGCCCGCCGGGCGTGTCCTGGGCAACGGTCGGGCCAAACCCGGCGGCGACCAGGAAACACACGGCCGCCGGCAGGAGGTGTCTCGGCTTTCTCTTCACGCTTGCCTTGTACATCGTCTGTCCGTGTCCTTATACAGGCTTATCCGTCCTGGGTTGAGGCCGTTTTCTGAAAACCACACGCACCTAGCAATCAGCCGCAAAAGTCCTGTAGCGGCCGGGTTCCGTACCGGCCGTTGTTCTGGGCGAGTATTTTCCTGTGTTCTACGGCCGGTACGGAGCCCGGCCGCTACATTTTCCAGCCGACGCCGACTTTTGCGGCGGACTGCTAGAGCCTATCAGACCACGGCCCGAAGTTCCAGATGCAGCACGTCCGGCAGGCTCCGGATCGCGTCCAGGGCCTCCGTGCTCGGGCGCTCGTCTAAAGCGATCGTGCAACACGAGGCCTTGGCCCCGGTGAAAACGCGGCTGGTGATTTCCTCGGCGTTGATCCCGTCGGCCCGAACCGCGCCGAGAATCGAGGCCATCACGCCGACCTGGTCGCGGATCCGCAGCACGAGCTGCCAGGTCGCGGGGCTGTGCTCGGCCAGATTGAGGCAGTTCAGCACCTCCCCGGAGACGAGATAGGCCCGGACGATGCGGACGATCTCATCGGCCGTGGCCCGGCGGGCCTGCTCCGTCAACGGGCCGATGTGCTGGGTCGCGATCACGCCGGGCAGGTTGCAGAGCTGGCAGCGGAAGTGGGCCTGATCGCCCGTGGGCGCCGAGGAGAACACATCGAGCGCGACGCGCAAGTTGCGCTCCTCGATAGCTTCGGCCAGCGCCGCCTCGTCCGCCGCCCCAGGGTGCCCGACGTGCACCAGATAGGCTCCGGGCGGCATGCTTTGCAGGAACTCCGCGTCGATCAGCGTTTCGAGCTCATCGTCCGCGCTCGCGTGCACCGTGACGATGTCGCTCCGGCGAGCCAACTCACGCGGCCAATTGCAGAATTCGATCTCCGGCTCGGAGGTCGGCGTCGTCGCGGGCGAGAGCGGCGACCAGGCGACCACGTGCATGTCAAACGCCAGGGCACGCCGGGCCACCAGCCGGCCGACGGGGCCGTAGCCGAGAATCCCAATCGTCCGTCCGGCCAGCCCGCGGGCATCGGTGAATTCAGCCCGGTTCCAGCGCCCCTCACGGAGCGCCAGGGTGTTCTCCACGATACGCCGATCCAGGGCCAGGATCAGGCCGAACGTCAATTCGGCCACCGCGCTGGCGTGCATGTCCGGACAATGCGTGATGAAGATGCCCTGCGCCGAAGCCTCCTCGAGGGCCACATTGCCCGGTCCGGGACCGGCCCGTACGATCACCTGCAAGGACTCTGCGTGGTCGATGATCTCCGGAGAAACGCGGGTGTTCCCGACGATCAACACGCCCACGTCGGCCACGTTGTTGCGCAGCTCCGGGGCCGTGATGCCCGGGCGATAACCGACGTCGGAAGCAAGCGAGCGCAACTGCTCCAGCGTGGCGGTGGGCAATTCGCAGGTGACCAGAATTCGCATGGCAGCCATCTCCTCGCGACGAGGTGCGGGTCTCGAACACAGGCGCAATGCAGCGTATTAGAGTCGCAAATCCTCACATCCTCAATTGCTCTTTTAATAATGTCACGCTGCACGCTGGTGCGTGATTCCCATCTCGCACACACTGCTGGTGCGTGATTCCTATCTCGCACCCAAGGATGCCTGCTGAGAGGGGTGCGAGAAAGGATTCTCGCACCAGCGGCACTTGGGGATGAGCGTCAACATAGTGGGTGGGGCGGGCCTCCGTGCCCGCCAGTACGGACCGATGGCGGCCACGGAGGGCCGCCCCACCGGTTTACCCACTTTCCTGACGCCCACCCGGCACTTGCTTCTCCCCGCGGCGCGGCTTGAACAAGGGCTGACATCCAGCCTATGATAACGCTCTTATCGCCGCCGGCGCGGGCGGCGCAGGCTGGGCTGGTTGGAGCCTTTTCTCGTCATGCTGGTTCGACACGACCGACCCCGGGACCTCCGTTGGTACCTCGCCGGACCGATGTTCTTCGGCGATCTGGGTACCAGCCGTTTTTACGTGCTCGGGTTGGCGTTGTTCTATGCCGGTCTGGCGGCCCCGTATTACGTGGCGGCCATCTGTGCGCTGGTCATCGCCGTCGGGTGGGCCTACACGGTCATCTGCCGCGTGCAGCCGGACGGCGGAGGGGTGTATTCCTCCGGCCGGATGTTGCACCCGACGCTGGGCGCGGTGGGGGCCATCCTGCTGATGGCCAACTACGTCGTCACAGCGGCGATCTCGACGTATGTGGCGGTGATCTACATCGGCATCCCCCTCGGCATGGCCCGCGAGTTGGCTCCATGGTTCACGATTATCGCGATCGGGCTGATCGGCGCCCTGAACTGGGTCGGACCCAAGCGGGCCGGCGCGTTCGCGTTGGTCGTCGCGCTCGCGGCAATTGGGATCACATTTCTGCTCGCCGTGTTCACCATCCAGCATTTCCCCGAAGGCTGGCGCGCATTCACAACACAAGCCCCGAGCGTGCCCATCTCCCGTATGTGGCAGAACCTCGTCTTCGTCGTGCTGGCGCTGTCAGGCGTCGAGTCGATCGCCAACATGACCGGCATCATGGTGCAGCCGGTCAAACGCACCTCGAAAATGGCCATCTGGCCGGTGATCGGCGAGGTGGTCCTGCTCAATCTCATATTGGTGGTCATCGTTTGCAGCTTGCCCGGTCTGTCCGAAGTCGGCGTGATCGCGGACATCGCGGACAAGGACCCGTCCGCGGTGACCGCCCACGACCACGAGCTCACCGAGCACGTACTGGAAGTCGTCGCGAAAGAATACGTGGGGTTCATCCCGGGCTTTTCCGCGGTCGCCAGCATCATCTTCGGCCTGCTGCTGCTGTCCGCGACGAACACCGCCATCATCGCGATGATCAGCATCCAGTACGCGATGAGCCGCGACCGGGAAATGCCGCCGCTGTTTTCCCGCATCAACCAGTTCGGCGTGCCGGTCTACGGCCTAATCGTGGCCTGCACGCTGGCGGGTCTGGTGACGGCGATCTCCGCCGGGCTCGGAGAAGGGACGCTTCAGTCCCTCGCGAAGCTGTACGCCATCGGCGTGGTCGGGGCGATCGTCATCAACCTCGGCTCGTGTGCCGTCAACCGCAAGCTGAATATCAAGCTGCTCGAACGCACCGGCATGTGGTTCCTGGGCGGGATTCTGCTGACGATCTGGATCACGATTGCCGTCACCAACAGGCCGGCGCTAATCTTTATCACTGTCATGCTGGCGGCCGGTCTGACGCTGCGGTTTATCGCCCGGCGCATCCCGGTCCGCGTGCCGGTCCCGGCCGAAGCGGTACCCGCCCTAGCGGCGGCGGCGGAAGCCCCGACCGGCGAGTTGCTCCCGTTTGATCCGGACAAGGGACGCCTCCTGGTCGCCAGCCGCAGGAATCTGAAACTGTTACGTTTCGCGTTTGACGAAGCTCGTCGGCGGGCGGCGAACATCTTCGTGCTTTACGTCCGCGACATCGCCGTCCTCTTCCCCGGGCAAGCACACCCCATGACGCCGGAGGAGGATATCGAGGCCTCCGCTCTCTTCCGCCACGCGGAGAACCTGGCCCGCGAGTACGGCGTGCCGATGCAGCCGATTTACTCGGTCAGCCGCGATCCGGCGTACGTGATCCTCGACTTTTCCGCCACCTATGCCGTCGACCTGGTCATGCTCGGCGTCTCGCGCCGGGCCGGCGTCCTGCGGGCCCTCCGCGGCGACGTCATCGCCGGCGTGGCCGACAACCTCCCGACCGAGTCCACCTTGCTGATTCACGCCTGATGCCACAAAGCGATCAGCTTTCAGCGGTCAGCCGGCCGCAGAATACAGGCCATCACCGGGCTTGTCGGACTCCGCCGCAAGACCTATAATGATTCGCCAATCTATTTTTTAAGGAGCGAGCCAATGCCCATCAAGTACGCCCTTTTCGAGAACAACATCACCGCCGACCCGGACGACTACGCGGCGATCGTCCAGATCAGCGGCAGTGCCGACGGCGATGACCTGGTCCAGGACATCGTGGACCAGGGCACGACCGTCAACAAGCCGGACATCCTGGCGGTGACCGCGGCCCTCAAGCTGGCCTGCCTGCGGCGGGTCCAGCAGGGCCAGCGCGTCAACTACTTCGGGATGGTCGAGTTCTTCCCGCGGATCAAGGGCATCTTCAGCGGCCCGACCGACAGTTTCGACGAGGCAAGGCACCGCGTGGACGTGGGGTCCAATCCCGGCTCCGAGTTGCGTGAGGATCTGCGGGTCGGGGCGACGGTCGAGACGGTCGAGGCGGTCAAGCCGTCGCCGAACCCGGTCGAGTACCGCGACGTGGGCTCCGACACGACCAACGACCAGGTCACGCCCGGCAACATCGGCCAGCTTTCGGGCAGCCGGCTGAAGTTCGATCCCCAGGAGTCCGACGAGGGCCTCTACTTCGTGGCCGACGCCGGCGGCGAGACCGAGGTGACGGTTGTCCAGAAGAACAAGCCCTCGCAGCTCGTCTTCCTGGTGCCGGCGGGGCTGGCTGCGGGGACGCATCACCTGGAGGTCCGGGCCAGAATGGGCACCGGCACGGCGGCCCGCGAACTCCGCAGCGGCCGCCTCGACGCGCCGTTGACGGCCTAGCCGAAACGACTTACCGCGGAGCACGCGGAGGCCGCAGAGAAGCAGTCAGCCAGAGCCAACGGCTGAAGGCTGATAGCTGAAGGCTGCTAGCGGCCCGGAAACCGGTTTTCGGACGTTCGGCCCTGGCAAAATAGGCAATTTAGGCAAGCTGCGAGACAAAATGGGCTTCGCAGAGACCGTTTCCAAGCTGAAGTCGATTCCGGCGCCTTACTTGGCGCCGACGTCCGCCTCCAAGCTGGGTGTCGGCGTCGCTTTCAACAGGTGTCGGCGTCGAGTTCAACAGGTGTCGGGTCTGCGTAGGCTGCCTACGCGGCCCGAGTACGCCAGCTACGCGGACCCGACCTCACCGAGACGCGCTCCCGACTTCACTGCGGGGCAAGCCGCCTCTCGACGAGATAGGCGGTTCAGCGTGTGGAAACGTGCCTGCGGTCCTGGCCGGGGGCACCGGGGCCTTTGCCCTAATAAATTCCGGGGTCTGGGACAGAATCCCAGCACCTATCCGCAGATTCTGTGGAAGGACCTTCAAAGGAGAATACGATGATGCTCTCACGCCACCTCGCAATCGGATTGGTTACCGTCGCTTTCACGAGCGTTCCAGCAATAGCACAGCCGCTGGGCGCATGCTGTGTAGAGGAAGAATGGGAATACGTGTGTTACGGGGATTTCACCGAATCCGAATGCCTCGGTTACTTTGCCTTCAGCCAGTGGTATGAAGGCGAATCCTGCTATGGATCGCCCCCATTCGAATGCCCCGTGCCGCTGGGCGCGTGTTGCGTGGCCGGCGACTGTATCGGTGACTACAGCAGATACGACTGCGTCAATGTTCATGGCGGCGAGTGGGGCTCCGGTCAGTCCTGCACAGACCCTAATTACCACTGTCCAGGCTGCCCGGCGGAATCGCTCTTCAGTCAGCCGCCTTATGATTCGACAGTAAACAATCGGCCTGTAGGCGATGTCCCGGGTTACGAGAACTATTCAGTAGCCGACGACGTCTGGGAGGTCATCTGGTGGGGCTTCCACTGGCAGGATTCCGGTGGTGAGTGCGAAGCACCTTCTCTCTTGTTCACCGTATCGTTTCATGAAGACGATGCCAATGCTCCCGCCCTCGATCCCACGCACACCTACGCCGTCACGGCTGAGAGGATGTCCACCGGGATCGTTTACGAGTGGGGAGGCGGACCTGTCTGCCCTTGGAGCGGCACGCTCTACGAATACCGAGCGACCCTTGATCAGGCCTGCGTGTTGCGCTCTGGCTGGATCATGATCAGCGGCGGAGACGAACCCGGCGACTGCTGGTTCGAGTGGCTTGGCTCGCCGGTCGGCGACGGCTATTCGTACTACGAGAACGAGTACAACGAGCTATACGAGCAATGGTTCGATCTGAGCCTCTGCCTGCTCGGCGCCACGCAGGGGGCCTGCTGCGTGGATGAGCCGCCATATTGTTTCGTGGATGACGCGGCGAACTGCACCGGCATCTTCATGGGCAACGATAGCGAGTGTGATCCGAACGATTGTAACACCAACGGAATCCCGGATGCCTGCGACATCGCCCGCGGCTTGAGCTTGGACTGCAACGATAACGGCATCCCGGACGAGTGTGATA
>JAGMDK010000019.1 GCA_023128695.1 Phycisphaerae bacterium | reverse complement strand
CGCGGGCGGAGAAGGCAGGTTGACTCGCGGCCCGCTGCCGCAGCCGCTTGATGCGCTCCAATTCGCGCTCGTGCCGAGCCCGCTCCCGGGCAGTACGCTGCAAAACCTCCTCCGCGGCCCGCAGGGCTTCTTGATCCGCGCCGCGCTCCTCAAGCTGTACGATCCACGCCGCGGCCAGCCGGGCCGCCAGCGGCTCTGCGCGCTGGGCCGCGATCGGCCGCAGATGTGTCAGGGGTTCGTCCCACGCCTGTTCGAGCGCCGGCCGAGCGGCTTGTGCTGTGATGGCAGTTTCGACCTGGACCAGACGTCGACCCCAGGGACCGCTCAAATCGGGGCCCTCCGCCGGCTGCGTCGCGGCCACGGCGATCGGCTGCGGGCTCGGCTCGCCACTTGTGATCCCGGCCGGCTGCGGGGTGGTCGTAATGGCGGCACCAAGACGCGCGGCGACTTCGTCACTTACCTGTTGCACGTACTTGTCTGAAACGTACAGGTAGACCCCCTCGGGCGGGACGATCTTCAGCCATTCGCCCTGCGCGCCCACGATGCGGACCGGCGTGCCGCGTTCCAGCAGGGTCTGCACCTCGCTTTTAAGCGGATCGAGTTCCCGAACCAGGCTGCCGACGCGGACCCGCAGTGTTCCGCTCCGCACCGCCACGAGCCCCTCAGTTTCACTCTGGCGCTCGACGTGCGCGGCGGAGACATAGGAGAAAACGCCCTCCGGCGGCAAAACGCGGTGCCACCCGAAGCGGCTGCCCAGGGCTCGCAAGATGGCGTCGCGCTCGACGCGGGTAACGACGATGCTGTTGGCGTCCGGCTGGGAGCGGACGTTCAGCCGGTCCGCGGTCACCCGCAGCCAATACGCTTGCGCCGTCGGTTGGGAGGCGGGCTGCGGCAGGGGAGAGCGATTTTCGGGGATCTGCGTTTGTCCGACGACTGCCGGACACGCCAAGCTGAGTATGAACCAGAGGTTTGCCAGGAGCATCGTTTGCGTGTAAGTTGTGTTGCAGCAAGGATTCATCGTCAATCCGCCGCCGAATCTGAGTCTTCTGACGGCGCAAGCTATCGGGGGCGTCCGGGGCTGTCAAACATTGGCTGGTGCGAGAATCCTTTCTCGCACTTCCTCGACCGCTGGTGCGAGATTCCTACCTCGCACCTATTCCAGCGGGAATCCTTTCCCGCTCTTTGTTGAGCAGGATAGGAATCCGCCGCAAAAGTCGGCGTCGGCCGGAAAATGTAGCTGCCGGGCTCTGTCCCGGCCGTAGAACCCGGAGATACGCTCCTCCAAGACGACGTCCGGGACGGAGCCCGGACGCTACATGACTTCCGACCGAAACAATCACTATCCAGCCCCTTGGCGCCGAGGCTCTGCTGCGGGACATTTAAGGGTCTATGTCCAAGCGCTGTGACGATTCCGGTCCGCTCACGCTCGTCTTCACGTGTGTGGGGCGACGCATCGAGTTGCTACAAGCCTTTCGTGCCGCCGCCCGCCGACTCAACGTGCCGTTGCGCCTGGTCGGCGTGGACAGCGATCTGACCGCGCCGGCCTTGTCCTGCGTCGATGAACCGGTGATCGTCCCGCGCGCCTTCGAGGCCGGCTATGTGCCGGCCTTGCTGGACGCGGTTCGGAAACACGAAGCCGGGGCGCTGATTCCGACCACGGACACCGATCTGCGTATCGTCAGCAGACATCGCGATGACATTGCCCAACTCGACTGTGTGCCGATGATCGCCACGGCCGCCGTGATCAACACCTGTCGCGATAAGGTCCTGACCTACGAACACCTGCACCGTAGCGGCATCGATACCCCAGAGACATATACACCCGCTCAACTCCAACGTCTGCCGGCCAAGCGCTTTCCGCTGTTCATCAAGCCGCGCACCGGCAGTGCCAGTCAGTTGGTCCACAAGATCGAGGACGAAATCGACCTCGAGTATTACCTCCGCCGCATCCCGGACCCCATCATTCAGGAGTTTATCGACGGCGTCGAGCACACCCTCGACGTCTACGTCGGGCTCACCGGCGTGCCGCGCTGTGTCGTGCCGCGCGCCCGCTGGCAGGTCCGCACCGGCGAGGTCTCGAAAGGTGTCGTGGTCAAAGACCTGGAGATCATGAACGCCGGCAAGCAGCTCGTCGAAACATTGGGGCCCTCGGTCCGCGGGATCGTCACGCTCCAATGCATCGTGACCCCCGAACGGCGGATCCGCTTCATCGAGATCAACCCGCGCTTCGGCGGCGGCGTCCCGCTCGCCATCGCCGCCGGGGCCGACTTCCCCGCCTGGCTTCTTCAGGAACTCCGCGGCGAGTCACCGCGGATCGCTTTCGACGGTTTCCGCCACGGCTTGTGCATGTTGCGCTATGACTGGTCCGTGTTCGTCCCCTTGCAGCCCGACTTGAACCCGCGCTTGAGCACCCCGCTCGGCGACATCCCCGATTTCATTTAATGCGTCAAGCAAAGCTTCTCGCGTAATGCGTCGAACAATGCCTCTCGCGCGGAGCCGCGCAAGAGAGGACCACAATCGGTCGCGAACGACCGCGCGGGCTTGAGGCCTTGCTATTACCCACATTTTCTGAGTTGTATGTAGCGGCCGGGCCCCGTACCGGCCGTGGGAACGTGATAAGGTGACAAGGTCTAGTTTCTAGTTTCTAGTCTCTAGATGTACCGGCCGTCGGGAGC
>JAGMDK010000189.1 GCA_023128695.1 Phycisphaerae bacterium | reverse complement strand
GACGAGTGTGATATCGCGGATTGCCCGGGTGAGCCCTGGTGCGGGGACTGCAACGGCAACAATATTCCCGATGAGTGCGACGTCGCCAGCGGATACAGTCAAGACTGCAACGAGAACGGCATCCCCGACGAGTGCGACATTGCCAGCGGATACAGTCAAGACTGCAATCTCAACGGCATTCCCGACGAGTGCATCTGGCTGGAAGACGACTGCAACGACAACGGCGTTCCTGACTGGTGCGACATCGACAGCGGATATAGCCAGGATTGCAACCTCAACGGCATTCCCGACGAGTGCGAGGCCAGCTTCGACTACAACGAAGACGGCGCAGTCGACCTGGAGGACTGGGAGGCCTTCGCTGACTGCATGTCGGGGCCGAACCTGGATTATCCCCCCGATCCACTGTTGAACTGCCCGGTCTTCGACGCCAACCGCGATGGTGACGTCGACCTGGCGGACTTCGCAGCCTTCCAGCTGGCCTTCACCGGCCCGGACCCGGCCGCCGTCGGACTGGAGCCGCCGACCATGAGCGCCCCGGCCGCGGCTCCCAGAGTGCAGGTAAGCGAAACGCTGCAAACCGAGATCGAGCAGGCCAACAGCCACAACGTCTATCTTTTCTCCGGCGAGTTCTACGTCGAGCGGGAGGACCTGCGCATTCCCGGCCGCGGCCTGGATTTCGTCTGGCAGCGCAAGTACCGCTCGCACGAGGGGATCACGACGCCGATGGGCGTCAACTGGGACCACTCGTACAACATCTACATCGAACGCAGCGCGGACAATCTGATCCTGCACGACGGTAATGCCCGCCGCGATCGGTATCTGCCCGTCTGTGGCGAGTTGGATCGCTGGACCGCCGACGGACTGTTCCGCGAGATCGTCCGAAACCCCGACGGCACGTTCACCGTCACCTTCGTGCACAACACGAAATGGCACCTCGCGGCCCTCGACGATCCGGACATCCCCGGCAAGATCACGGAAATTGAAGACCTGTACGGTGGCGATTACGGTAACAAGATGACGTTCAGCTACGACGCGCAGGGCCGGCTCATCACGATTACCGATCCGGTCGACCGTCAGGTCCATATCGAGTACAACGCCGACGGCTACATCTCTGACGTGATCGATTTCGCGACCGAGTACGCGGTTGACGACCCGCGTGGCCGCGTGATTCACTACGAATACAGCCCGGCGGGAGACTTGACGGCGGTGACCTACCCGGCCGTCGTCGGCACGCCGAACGGCAACGACTTCGCGAGCGGCAAGACCTGGACGTATACGTACTCGACAGATTTCGTCGACGAGCGCCTGAATCACAACCTGCTGACGATAACCGACGGCCGGCGCAACGACCCGCTCGACCTGACGTACGATCCCATCAGCGGCCACTATCTGGTCAACACCTATGCCGCTGCAACCGACCCGGATGATCCGGATTTCGACCGAATCGTCGCCCAAACGCTCGGCGACGGCGCGACCGTCGGCGGCACGTATCACTACGCGTATGAGCTGGATGACCTGGACCCCGGCATCACCATGCTGACGACGATCACCGATCGGGCCGGCAACCTCGAGGATTTGTTCTACGACGCCCGCCATCGGCTGGTCAAACGCATCGAGCAGACCAACCGCGAAGTCCGCCCAACTGACCCCGACTCATACACCACGCTCTACGAATACAACGACGATTCGCTCCTGACGCGCGTCGAATATCCCAACGGTAACGTGCTCGAACAGCAGTTCGACTCGGACAACGCCAACGCGCGAGCCCGAGGCAACCGCGCAACCCGCCGGCAACTACCCGGACCGCTCGGCGCCGGCCAGGACGAAATCTGCGAGCGCTGGGCCTATGGGCTCTATTACAACTTCATCACGGCCTACGCCAATCCCAACGACAAGGTCACGGAGTGGCAGTACGATGGCGAAGTGCCCGGCCAGTTGCCGGCATCGTGCGACGGCCTCAAACGCTCGCCTGCCGCTCCGCCGGACGGGAAATCCAGGGGAACCGGACCCTCCTCCCGCGAAGTGGATTGTGAAGACTTGAACTACTGTAAGGGTAGCTCTAGGGCGGTATTATGCATACTCAAGCCTGAAGGTCAACGGCTTCTTGATCCCCCCTCCACGACGCCGACGGTCTCGTGGAACTCGCAGGGCCAAAAAACCGAATCCTATAACTCCACCGGCGGTTTCACCGAGTACACCTACAACACCGCTGGATACGTGCAATCGGTGACCGTCCACAATGGGCGGGCTAACCTCATAACTACGTATGAATACGACTCCGTCGGCAACGTCACGGCCGTCATCGACCCCAAGGGCTACCGCACGGAGTACCGCGTCAACGCCTTGAACCAAGTCGTGCGCCGCATCGCGCCGAGTCCCTTTCTCTACGAGTCCGATTACTACTTCGACGCGAACGACAACTTCGTGCGCGTGGATGTGCAGAACGTGGACGAGTATCTCCAGATCGTCGGCGAGAATCCGTACTTCACGACCACCTACGACTACGACCTGCTCGATAATCGCATTCGCACTACGCAGGAGGTCGATCCCTCGCACGACGTGGTTACCGAGTACCAGTACGACGCCAGCGAGAACCTGACGCTGATCGAATACGGCCAGGTCAACGCGACCGTCAATCCTCAGCCGAATAACACCTTGCGGCTTCTGTACGACGAACGCGATCTGGTCTTCCAGCAAGTCCGCGCCCAGGACGATCCGGACCAATCGACCACGCAATACGACTACGACGGCAACCGCAACCTCGTCACCAGATCGGTCGGCATTGAGGGCACGCCGCGCGACCACGCCTACCAATACGACGGATATAACCGCATGTGGAGCTCGAACGGCCAAGCCTACCTCGACCCGATGGGTAACGTCACCAGCTATGAATACGACGCGGCCGGCAACCTGATCACCACGCAGATCAACGGCGAACGAATCGACGTAGTGGGTTCCGCCGGCAATGAGTTGCTCTCCGAGGTCATCAACAGCTACGACGCGTGGAACCGCGTCCACGCGCGCGAACGCTGGTTCGATCCCGGTTACGCCACCTTGAACATCCTCTCCAGTGACGCCTCGCAGGTGATCCTCACGCATGACGACAACGAACACCTCTACGAGTTCGCCTACGACGACGTCAACCGCCGCAACGTTGTCCTCGACCCGCGCGGCAACCGGCACGACCTGACCTACGACGACAACTCCAACGTCGTCACCATCGTCGAGAAAGTTGCCTCCGTCGAGCACAATTGCTGTGAGACCGGCCACGGCGCCGGGTGCAGCGACCCGGACATCGCCGCCTGCGTCTGCGCGGAGTATCCCGACTGCTGCAACGTGGAATGGGACAGCGTCTGCGCCGAACAGGTGGAGCAACTCGGCTGCGGCTTGTGCTTCGAGCCGGAGACCTTCACCACCACCAACACCTACGACGAGCTCAACCGCCTGGCCACCACGACGGACAACGCCGGGAACGTCCAGTACTATCTCTACGACTCCCGCAATAACCGCGTCCTACACGTCAACGCCGCCGGCCACCAGACCCGCTACGTCTATGACGGCCTCGGCCGGCTCGTGCAAACCATTCGCGACATGGACGGCGACGGGGCGAACGTGGGCGACGCGGACGACATCATCACTTCGCAGACCTGGGACGACTCTTCCCGCCTGATCGCCCAGACCGACGACAACGGCAACGCCACGCAGTACACCCACGACGCCCTGAACCGCCGGACCGCGATCGATTACGCCGACGACACGGCAAAGACCTTTGTCTACGATGTCCACGGCAACGTCACCCAATCGACCGACGCCAACGGCTCGGTCGTCACCAACACCTACGACCTGCTGGATCGGCTGACGGATCGCATCATTACAATCGACCCTGCGTCGGGTGTCTCGTCGGATACAACCTGGGAGCAGTACAAGTACGACGGCCTCTCACGCATCGTGTACGCAGCCAACGGCAACGACTCGGGTACTGGCAGCGTCGTGGAGCGGATCTACGATTCGCTGAACAACGTCGTCGTCGAGACGCTCAGCATCGCCGCCGGCCCAGACCAGACGGTCGCCGCCACGTACGACGGCGTCGGCAACCTGCTGGCCAGCACCTACCCCGGCGGCCGCGTGGTCACGTTCACCTACGACCCGCTGGACCGCATCGCCACCGTCTCGGATGCTGTCCCCGCGGATATCGCAACTTACCGCTACATCGGCAACCGCGTCGCCGAGCGGGACTACAGCAACAACACCCGCCTGACCTACAGCTACGATCCGCTCCAGTACGTCCGCCAGGTCGCCGGCACGCTGCACCAGTTCGACCCCGACGGCACGCCGACCACGCTCGACAACCGCACGTACACCTGGGGCGCCGGCTGCTGCACGAGCAGCCACAACAAGACCTCCCGCACCAACGCGCTGACCGGCGTGACGCACAACTACTACTATGACCCCGCCAATCGCATGGTCCGCACCATCGTGGCGGGATCGCTTATCCCCGACCCGCCGGCGTACGACCCGGCCAACCCCCACGGCTACGACCGCGACACGCTGTACGACCTCGATGGTGTCCACAACCGCACGGACGTGGCCGAGACCGGCACGTTGCCGTCGGTCCCCGGCGAGTACGTCGGCCCTTACACCATGGACCCGACGCTGCCCGATCCGGCCGACTACCAGATGAACCAGTACACCACGCTGCCGCCCGACGAGCGCCAGTACGACGCCAACGGCAACCTGACCGTACGCACTGACACCGGCGGCACGCCCCCGCTGGCGGGCATCACGTACGACTACGCCAACCGGATGGTCGAGTACATGGACAACGCGTCCATCCCTGCCGGCCAGCGGCATGAGTACAAATACGACTGCTTCGGCCGCCGGATCGCCAAGATTATCGACGCCGACGGTCTCAACGGCGGCCCAACCGAGACCCGCTTTATTTACGGCGGTCAGCTACAGTGGCAAGTCTACGAGGAGCAGGACAACGCCACGCCCGTTCCCAACACGCTGGCCACGTACGTCTACGGCAACTACATCGACGAAGTCCTGACCATGCAGCGCAGCGGCACGGACTACTACTACCACACCGACGACATGTTCAACGTCATGGCCGTCACCGATGACACCGCCACTCTCGTCGAGCGCTACGAATACGCCGACTACGGCCAGCCGCAGTTTATGGATGCGGCCTGGAACGACATCGGCCAATCGAGCATCGCCAATGCCTACCTCTTCACCGGCCGCCGTTACGACGCAGAAACAGGACTGTATCACTACCGTACGCGCGACCTGGACCCGGAGGCTGGGCGGTTCACAGAGGGTGACGTGATTGGAACGTGGGGAGATCGACTCAATCTCGGGAACGCACTCACGTACGTCGGCAATAATGCGGTCAGTTGGCTCGATCCCCTCGGTCTTCAATGTGATCCGAGCTCCCAATGCTGTGAACCAGAACCGGCCGACGACTGCGATCCCAGCACCCAATCGTGTGAAGGTAATCCGCCGGAGCCAGAGAAGAAGAAAAAGAAGACGCCGAAGCCGCCCAAACGGGTCATAGGCAGATGGGGTGGGACGTATGACGTCTATGATCTCGATGGAGATGGAGTGTATGATACATACTGGCGGATAAAACCAGATGGCCGCCCAGGGCGCCCGCAGAAGCTAGAGCGTGAAGCCTAGCAGTCTGTCGGACTTAGCCGTTTTGTGGCTTTCTATGCCTCTCTTCGGTGTCTGGACCCTGGGGTGCCGACCCACATGGGCGCGCTCCCACGGTGTTTTCGAACCC
>JAGMDK010000188.1 GCA_023128695.1 Phycisphaerae bacterium | reverse complement strand
ATTCAAAGAAACAGCGCGTTAGTGGCACGAAGACCACGAAGTGTAAGCAAAATGTGTAACTAACCACGCTCCGCAATCAGAACGAGCTTTTAGAACTTCACCCGTCCTTCGAGGGACGCGGACGCCTGATGCCACTAAAGATGGTTATACCCGAGACCCATTACGCGTTTACATGTGATTTGGCGCCCGCCTCCACGCCGCTACACTACTACGGAGATGGCTGTGGCCTGGATTCGTCGGACGGGGTGATGGGAAGTTGTCTCCTTGTCGGATACCGCCGTTCAACAGTTCTATCGCTTTCACGCCTACGTCTACGACTGGACGCGCTGGACGATCCTGCATGGTCGCCGGCGGGCCGCCGCGGCGCTCGCTCTCCGCCCCCACGGCCGCGTGCTCGAAATCGGTTGCGGGACGGGGCTGAACTTCCGCTACCTGCTCGAATACCTCGACCCGGCGGAGGGCCGACTGACCGGGCTGGATTTTTCGCCGGATATGCTGAAGCAAGCCGCCAAGCGCGTGGCCGGAAGCGGGTGGAACAACGTGGAGCTGGTCCAAGGCGACGCGGCAACGATGGCGCTGGGCCGCCAATTCGACGCAATCTCCTTTGGTTACAGCCTGACCATGATCCCCGCCTGGCCGGCGGCCCTCGAGCGCGCCTACGAGCACCTCGTCCCGGGCGGAACGCTCGTGGTGCTCGACTTTGGCCGCTTTGACAAATGGGGGCCCCTCGCGCCGGCGATGCGCACCTGGCTGCGGCTGAACCACGTCGAGACCTTGCGGCCGTACGAGGATGAGCTGCGCAAGCGCTTCAACCGGCTGGAAGTGCACTACTGGCTGGGGGGCTACAACTTCACCGCCGTCGGCCGGAAAGGGACCTGAATGCCGGAAGTCCTCGACCTGCCCAGCGTTGAGCAACGGGGTGTTCTGGAGCGTCTGGTCTTCCACGGCATCGTTTTCAATATGTCCTGGGAAGACCCCGAGATGGACCGCCGGGCGTTCAATCTAACGGGTAATGACACGGTCATCTCGATCAGTTCCGCCGGCTGCAACCCGCTCAATTTCCTCTGCCAGAGCCCCAGGAAGCTCATCAGCATCGACGGCAACCCGGCTCAGAACGCGATCCTCGAACTCAAGCTGGCGGCGATCAAGACGCTCGCTCACGCCACGTTCTTCGACATCTTCGCCGCCCGCAACCCGGCGGTGGTGACGCGGGTGTACCACCGGCAGCTCCGGCCGAACATCTCGCCCCGTTCGCAACGCTTCTGGGACGAGAATCTATGGATGGCCGCCCGCGGGATTTACAACTTCGGTCGCATGGGTCTGTTCTGCCGGATTCTGCGTCGCTTCCTGGACCTGCTTGGCATCAGCCGGAACCAATTCGAAGAATTCTTCGAGTTGCGGACGCTGGGAGAGCAGCGGGAGTGGTACGAGAAATACGGCGCTCCCAAAGTCTGGGGACCCTGGTCCCGCCGCTTTGTGATGTTCCGCCCCTTGCTCTATCTCTGCGGCGTGCACCCCGAGCAATACCGGCTCGTCAACGGCCGCCATGATATGTACGAGTATGTGAAGGAGCGGGTCGAGTACGCCTTTACGAAGGTGCCGGCGTACGACAACTACTTCCTCAGTCTGGTTCTGACCGGCCGATTCCGCGGGAACCGGGTTCCGCCGTATTTGCTGGAGGAGAATTTCGAGACCTTGCGGAACAATCTGGGGCGGGTTCTGGTCGTCAACGGCTGGCTCGGGCCGTTCCTGGACACGCAGCCGGAAGGTTCGATCACCAAGTTCAACCTGCTCGACATCTTTGACTGGATGACGCCGGAGATGTTTGAAAGCACGCTTCGGAGCGTTCTTCGCGCCGCGTCTCTCGGGGCCACGCTGATCTATCGCTCCGGGAGCTACCGACTAGACCCGCCGGCCTCGATCCTGAGGCACGTCGAACGTCACGACGATCTGGCCGCCCAGCTTTTCGCCACTGACCGCTCGACCACCTATGGGAGCTTCTATATCCTGACGGTCAAGAGCAAGCCGAACGGGCACACGCCCTCATGATCAGATTGGAGCGTGCCAGCCTCCGCGGCCGGCCACGCCTGAGCGCGTCGCCGAGGGCGATCGGGTTGCCACGAGCGCTTCCATAGTTGCCGTGGGCTGAGCAGACATGCGGGGCTCCGGCCGTACCCCACGGCTCCGAGCATGAGGCCCGGCGTGAACGGTGTGGCCTTGTTGAAGAATAACGTCGATGCGGACGAGTTCGGCCAGGCTGCCCGCTTCCATCTTGCGCATGACCCGGGCCCGGTAGGCTTCGACCGCCTTGCGCGTCACCCCCATCCGCATGGCCACGGCCTTGTTCGGGAGCCCGGCCACCACGTACGCCATCACTTCACGTTCCCGAGGCGTCAACAAGGCTGCCCGAGCTTCGAGCACAGTTTGTTTGGCGTAAGCCCGACGAGTAGCGGCGTCCTTCTCGAGCGCCTCGTAGACGCGGTCCAAGAGGAGTTGTTGGCGAAACGGCTTTTCGAGGAAATCGATGGCGCCGTTACGCGTCGCCTCGACCGCCATCGGAATGTCGCCGTGACTGGTGATGATGATCACGGGTGGTGAAACCGGCCGGTCGGCCAGACGCTGCTGGAGTTCGAGGCCGCTCATCCCGGGCAACCGCGTATCAAGCACGAGGCAGCCCGGGCGGGACGGATCGACCGCTTCGAGAAATTCGTGGGCCGAGGCGAAAATCTCCACGGGAATTTCCACGGAGCGGAGCAGGGTCTGGAGGTCTCTTCGGGAGGCTTCGTCGTGGTCAATGACGAAGACGGTTGGATCGTCTTTCATGGAAATGGTTCCCCTTTTGCATATTATCCACACAATCAAGATCAATGCCGCTGCGCTCGAATCAGCGACATCCGATATCCACTCGCGCTTACCTCACTGGCAGTGTCATCTTGTCGACGTGCGTCGGCGCATGGTGCCGATCCCGCGTCTATTTGAGAGCTACGCCTGTCTGCGAACGCTCTCCAAAGGATGTGTATGTTAACGAAGAACACGATGCCGTCATTCGGGTAATTACCCGGGTCTTGCCGGAAAACCAGTCGCGTTGCCAAGGGACTCCCGCGGAGGGGTGAGCGTCAACATAGTGGG
>JAGMDK010000187.1 GCA_023128695.1 Phycisphaerae bacterium | reverse complement strand
CACAGCCGTGCCACCCATCAAGCGAGGCGTGACAGAGCACGAGCCTACGCCCGGAATTCCCGCATGAACCTTTTTTTTCTTCGGCAGAAACATTATCACCCATCTTCAGAATACACTGTGGAGCGACAAAGGGTTTCGTAGAACGGCCAGAGCACCGCCTGTCAGTACATCTCTGCGGGCGGCAGCGCAAGGCAGGAGACAGGCATGAAACGGCTGTTGGTTATTTCCTTCACAGTGGCAATGTTGCTGGCGGCGGGCTGTGGTACCACGTTCCGGGCCACGCGGGAGTTCTCCTTTACCGAGCCGTGGACGGGCTACGAGCGCGTCGAAGTGCGAACAAGGAACGGCAGCGTCGAATTGCGCTCGGCCGCGGTCGATGTGATCCAGATTTCGGGCACCAAGCGGGCCAGAGGGTTCACTCACGCCGACGCCGAGAGCAATCTCGACCGCGTGAGCGTGCACGGCGGGGCGGATGCCGGTCGGCCGGACACCTTCGTCATCGAACTCCGTTTCCCCGAAACGCTTCGGCACAAGTCCGTCGGCGCGGATATAGTCGTCGAAGTGCCCGAGCCGTGTGCGGCGAAGATTGACACCGGCAATGGCTCAATCCACGTGGCGGGCCTGACCGGCAACGTGGAACTCGACACGTCGAATGGTCGCATCCTGGCCGAGGACCTCAAGGGCAATCTCAACGCCGACACGAGCAATGGCCGCATCATCGCGAAAAGGATCGAGGGGCGCTGCCGGCTCGACACGTCAAACGGGAGAATAATCGTGGAAAACGTGCGCGGGGTGGTGGAGGCCGACACGTCGAACGGCGACATCCGGGCCGACGTGGCCCCTCCGCCGGACGGACGTGTCGAGCTACACACCAGTAACGGTTCAATTCACGTGACCGTTCCGGAAGGGCAGGGGGCCGACCTGCGGCTAAAAACGAGCAACGGTCGGATCAAGACGATGCTGGGTGACGCGACGCTCCAGCGGGTCGAGGTCGGCAAGACTTCGTTCCGAGCCCAAATGAACGGCGGCGGGGGCGTGATCGTGGCCGACACATCGAATGGCTCGATTACGATCGACCTGCGCGGCGGCGGCTCCGCGGGTACTGTCAGAGGCTCTGAGTAGTCGGGGCGCGATTCGGGTGTGACTAAAATTCGTGGCTGTGGAACTGGGGGTATCACTTCAAATTATCGCTTTTTGAGTGCTTTGATGTTATTAGTTATTGGTTGTTAGTTATTAGAAGGCGCGGCCTTCGGCCGTCGCGAATGACTCGCTCGGGTAATGGCGCATATTCGTCGTGATTTGCGGTACGGACGAGACGACCACTAACTACTAACAGCTAATAACACGACCGTATTGAACAACCTGTTATTTTCCATAGAGTTATCGTATCCACCAAAAATAGTCACATCCAGTGATTCCCCGGCTCCCCGCGGACGCGTAAGGCCACGAGCGTCAGGTCGTCGGACTGCTCGGCGAGACCGACAAAGCGGCGGATGTCCCAGACGATGTTCTTGAGCACCTGCTCGGGCTTGAGCATCCCATAGGCTATTAGAGATTCCCAGAGCCGTTGGCGACCGAAAACCTCGTCCGCGAAGTTCCGGGCTTCAAACGCGCCATCGGTGTAGAGCAGCAGCAGGTCGTCGGGACACAGGTCGAGCTTGTGCTCGTGATAGACCTCGTCCGGGTCGATACCGAGGACCAGGCCGGCTTCCGTCGTGGCCCGCACCTGCCCGTCACGCAAGAGCAGGAGCGGCTCGTGCCCGGCGTTGGCGTACGTTAGTTGACGGGCCTCGGCGTCGATCGCGATCAATAGCAGCGTGATGAACTCGCTGGGCAGTGTCTCGCGGAAAAACTGACGGTTCAAACGTGTGAGCAGGTCGCCCGGACCCCGGCAATGCTCGGCGCCGGCTCGCAACGCACCGCGTGTCGCTGACATCAGCAGCGAGGCCGGGATCCCTTTCCCGACCACGTCGCCGACGACCGCTGCCAGGCGACCGTCGGCGAGGGTGAGGAAGTCGCCGAAATCACCGGCCACTTCGTAGGTCGGATGAAAAGCCAGGGCCATTTCGAGGCGTGGATGGCGCGGCGGGGGGGTACGGACCATGCGGGCCTGTAAGTCGCCGGCCAAGGCGAGTTGACGTTCGATATCGGCGTTGTGCAAGCGCTCTTCGACCAGTTGGGCGTGGACGACTGCCGTCGCCGCCTGATACGCGACCGCGCGCAACAGATCACGTTGCGCCTTGCGGAAGCGGCGGCGACGGTCGGTGTACACGCGGATGACGCCGACCGGGTTGCCGCGATAGATCATGCCGGCGGTAAGCATGCTGACAATGCCCTGGCGGCGGGCCTGGGCCGGATATTTGACGCGCGGGTCCGTCGTCACGTCTTCCACATATACGATCTGGCCTCGCAGGGCTTCGTCGCTAACGGCGCCCGCGGTGCGGACGATCGCGCCCTTTCCGACGTACTCCGGCGAAAGGTTGTGCACGGCCTTGATCTTCAGCTCGTTCGTCTTGGGATCGTAGAGCCGCAGGCTGGCGAACGGGCATTGCATGACCCGGGCGGTGTCCGCCACGATGCGGTCGAGAACCCGCTGTAAGTCCTGCTCGCCGGTCAGCAGCTCGGCCACGTCACCAACCAGTGCGACCTGCTCGGCGGCGGTGAGCAGGTGGGACTCACGGCGGCCCCATTCGGCCAACAGACGCGCACCCCAGCGAGCGGTTACCACGGCCTGCGAGTGGCCGCCGCGATCCAACTCCGGCAGGCTCTCCCAGGCCCGGAGGACGGCGGTGAGGTCCGCGGCGGCGGCGGCTTGAGCCTGATGCCTGTGTTCGCCGGAGAGCGAATGCTCGCGGAACTCCCCGACCCCGACGTAGCCGGCCTGCCGGTCGTCGACGTACACGGGCGCGATGACATGCCACACGCCTTGGCGATTGACGAAGGCGACGTGTCCGGGCGGGTCGTGGGCCGGGACGGGCGTCAGGACCATGTCGGCGGGGAGCGCGCCGAGGGTCCAGCCGGTCAGGCGCGCGAACTCGTTGTTTGCCGGGGCGGCGACGATCAGGTTGCCGTACGAGTCGTACATGGAGACGCGCAGACCGGAAGTGCGGGACAGCCCGCTGGCGAAATCTTCCAGGAGCGCCGTGTCGATGAGTTCACGCAACATCCGAGTTCCAATCACCTGCAGGGCTGCTAGCCGGGCCGACCGCTCAATCCGCTGATGCGGCCGGAATCCGACCTTATCGTCGCCCGGCGGACGATCCCGGTAATATGTGAGGATTATTCCGCCAGAGCAACACTTCCGCTCTCTGTTTAGTATTCTTGGTGGTTAGTTATAATTCAGTGTTGTTGGTGGTTAGTTATAAGTGTTGCTGTAGCTCGCTCCGAAAAGTCGGGCGGGGCACCCGCGCCGTACAAGACCCGAGGAGCCGCGGGCCTGAAGCCCGCGCGGTTGTTCGGGTGTGACTAATTCTAGTGGCCATTGGAATTCATCCGCAGATTACGCAGATTACACAGATTACACAGATGCAGCTCAGTGATTTGGTGTGCGGGCACCCCACGCCGTAGCGCAGCTCGGCGTGGGAGACGGACTCGGGGGCGAGTGTTCTTTGCGTTCCGGTCAGCCCCCACCCTTCGCTTCGCTAAATGGTGGGTCACCCTCGCGGAGCCCGCGGATACTCCATTTTCTCTGCGTAATCTGCGGATAAACTCATAGTCTGCCTAATCTTGCGACGGCCACGAAGAATGGTCACACCCGGTTGTTCGCGAGTGATTATCGTTCTCGTTTGCGGGGCACCGCGCGGGCTGAAGCCCGCGGCTCTTCATGACGTGCTTTGGCGGAGCACCCGCGAGTGGCGTGCGCAGATCCGACCTGTCCTCAACCCTCAATCATCCCTCAACCCTCAATCCTCGATCCTCAATCCTCGATCCTCATTATGCTTTCCAGCCCCGTTATGCGATATTTGCTACAATCACGGTGCTATGAAGAACTCCGCGCATTTGCCGATTGCTGATCCGCCGGCCCGGGGACGTCGCTTGCCTCCGTGGCTGAAGCGCCCCCTGCCGGCCGGCGAGGCTCTGCTGGCGACGCGGAAGCTGATCAACGGCCTGAAGCTCAACACCGTCTGCGTCGAGGCCCGCTGTCCGAACCGGTCCGAGTGCTGGAGCAAACGCACCGCCACCTTCATGATCCTCGGCAACCACTGCACCCGCCGGTGCAGGTTTTGTGCGGTCAAGCACGGCCCGCCCTCGCCGCCGGCCGAGGACGAACCCCAGCGCCTCGCCACGGCGGCGGTGCAGCTCGAGCTGCGGCATGTGGTAATCACGTCGGTCACGCGCGACGATCTGCCGGACGAAGGAGCCGCTCACTTTGCCCGCTGCATCCGCGCCGTGAAGGACAAGTTGCCGCGCGCGACCGTGGAGGTGCTCGTGCCCGACTTTCACGCCCGGCGTGAGTGTGTTCAGACCGTCGTTGGCGCCGCCCCGGAGGTCTTCAACCACAACGTCGAGACGGTCCCCAGCCTGCACGAACGTATCCGCCCGCGGGCGGACTACCCGCGCTCGCTCGAAATCCTGCGGCTGGCCAAAGAGCTGAGGCCGCGGATTTGCACCAAAAGCGGCCTCATGGTCGGCCTCGGCGAAACGCGGGCTGAACTGATCCAGGTCTTCCGCGACCTCCGCGGCGTAGGCTGCGACCTGCTCACCATCGGCCAGTACCTCAAGCCCGCGTCCGGCGACGATCATGCTTCGGTCGAGCGGTTCTATCCGCCGAAAGAGTTTGACGAACTCGGCCGGCTCGCCAAGGAGGTCGGCTTTGCGGCTGTGGCCAGCGGTCCCTTTGTCCGTAGCAGCTATTTTGCCGAGACGCTGCTGTCCGCGCGGGTGGCATCTATGAGCGAGCCTCCGTCAAGTGAAAAGCGGGAAGAAAGCGGGATTTCCAAGCATCTATTCGGCATCATCGCCTAGCGACGCGCCACTTAACGCAGTTCGAGTCGGCCCCATTCACGCACAAACGCGGGTTGATTTATTATGGGGCCCTTGGACGAAGAGGCATTTTGAATTCCTTGGGCTCCAGGCGCGCACGTTTGTGCGTGCCACCCTCAATAAACACGTACTCGACCAACGAACGGGAGCTCAAAGAAGCTAACCGCTGACCGCTGAAAGCTGACCGCTGATTCAAATCGGCCGCCGCAAGGCGCTGCGCATCGCCGCGGCGATCTTGTCGGGCAACATGGTCAGGGCGGCGGTGAGGGCGTCAGAGCCCTCGGCTTGTTTCAGCCGCGCGGCGGCGAGCCGCAACGTCGAGTCCCGCTCGGTGCAGAACACCTGGAAGGCCGCCAGCAACTCGTCGCGTGACCAGAGGCTGAGCGGGTCGGCGACGTTGGCCTGTCGGCGAGCCCATTTGATCAGCGACTCCGGGCCTTCCGTGTGTTCATACAGCGGGGCCGTCGCTGCGATGTGTTGGGCCGGCGTCCCGAGGAACTCCGTGATCGACTCCGGCAGTCTGGTGAGACGGTCATCGGCGGTTCGTTTCCCCGCGGTGTCCAGCCAGCCGGCGGCCCGTGTCGGCTCCGACCGCGGCTCGACCAGTCGTGCCGGGGGAACCTGCAACGTACGGTGGCCGGTGGCAAACTGGACGGACACCCGGTGGGCCGGTTGCCCATCAATAATTGTGGATTGCACCCGCAACACGGTGCCGACACCCCATTCCGGCCGGTTGGGCAGGCTCACTTTGCGTCCCACGAGTTTGTCTGTGATTTCTAGTTCTGACACCGATACACCTTTCGCACTTGCCGCTCGTTCGCGAAGGCGGGAATGGATTCCCGCGGGCTCGGGTGC
>JAGMDK010000186.1 GCA_023128695.1 Phycisphaerae bacterium | reverse complement strand
CTATGGTCGGACTTTCCAGACCGTTTTGCTGACTAACCTAACCTTTGTAACTCCTTAACTGTTTCCGCAACCCCGGCCCGAAGGCCGGTTTGGGCTATATCCGCTTTCGCTCGCCGCTACTCACGGAGTCTCGGTTGATTTCCTTTCCTCCAGGTACTGAGATGTTTCAATTCCCTGGGTTCGCTCCAGACGGCCTATGCATTCAGCCGCCGGTGACCACATCTGGTTTCCCAGTGCAGCCGGGTTGCCCCATTCGGAGATCTCCGGATCAAAGTGTGTTTGACCACTCCCCGGAGCTTATCGCAGCCTGCCACGTCCTTCATCGCCTCTGCACGCCTAGGCATCCACCATATACCCTTAATAGCTTGACCACATTTATGAAGGGCTGTGATCAAGCCGCACCTTATCTCGATTCGAGAGAAAACGAGTTTGTCGACAGCTTCATACGGACAGCCGCCGACGCCGACTCGTTATCCCGGCGTCGATACCTATTCACCCAAACCTATGAACTTGTCAGAGAACAGTTGTTAGTCGTTAGCTCTTAGTTGTTAGTCTCGCAACCGAGCACTAACTCTAACTCCCGCTTTTCGCGGGCCCTCAGGCACCTTGATGCCCGGGGGTTCACGCCCTCCGCTGCTCTGATCCCTGTCGCATTGGAGCCGACCGGGATCGAACCGGCAACCTCCGCGTTGCAAACGCGGCGCTCTCCCAACTGAGCTACGGCCCCAGCCAAAGACTGGAAACTAGATTCTAGAAACTAGAGGTGAGCAAAAACTCACCGACAAACAAATTATTCCTTCTAGTTTCTAGTCTCTAGATACTAGCTTCTAGCCAGGACACGCCTAGCCGCACCGCCCGGCGCCTCATCCTCCGCCGCAAGCCAACCGCCAGACGAACAGGCTCAGCATAGCCGCGAGAGCGACATAGAACAACACGCCTGCGAGCCCTTCCACAGCGACCTCCAGTGGCTCGCCAACGCACGGAGCAACCTAATGGGCCCGATAGGACTCGAACCTATGACCTCGTCCTTATCAGGGACGCGCTCTAACCAACTGAGCTACGAGCCCTGCGCGTCGGAGGCCAACACCGGCCCGACTCTCGCCGGTCAAAACAGCCCACCAGACTGTTGCGAGCAATGCAATCTAACACTCTCAACGGCCTTGTCAACCGGGCGCATAAGAAAAACGGGGCGGAAAATGGGATATTCTTCGTTTCCGCTGGCGCTGATGCGAGAATCCTTTCTCGCACACTTTCTCGCTGGTGCGAGAATCCTTTCTCGCACCCTCTTTTACGCTTGTTCGTGGAAGGCGGGAAGGGATTCCCGCAGATTCGGGTGCGAGATGGAAATCTCGCACCAGCAGATGTTACCGTTTCTGAAGAGCCGCAGGCTTCAGCCTGCGCGGTCGAGCGCGACGCGTAGCGGCTCTCAACTGCGAAACACCGCGCGGGCTGAAGCCCGCGGCTCCTCGGCTCTAAAACCCGCGGCTCTTCGGATTTTTTATCCTGAGAGCCGCGAAATTGCGGTCAGAACGACGCTCCAAAGGCGAAATTGAACACTTGTGTGTCGTCGTCATCGTTCTTGGTGAGCGGGAAGCCGAAATCGAACACGATCGGCACGGGGCCGAAGAAATCGACCTGGATACGCAAGCCGAAGCCCACGGAAACACGCCAATCGGTGATTTCGAAGCCCTCCTCGACGGTGCCCATGTCCATGAAGGTGACGCCGCGGAAGTTCTTCCCGTACAGCGGGAAAGAGTATTCACCGCCGGTCAGCAGGATGAAATTGCCGCCGATGACGTTGTTGAAGATACCGGAGCGGGGCGAGACGCCACGGAAGCTGAACCCGCGCAGCGATCCGAACCCGCCGGCGTAGAAGCGTTCGAAGACGGGCGCCTGGCCGACGATGTACGCCGCGTCGGCCCGCACCGCGAAGACGCTTTTTCGGTCGAGAATATCGGTCCTTAGTGTTTTGTACCATGCGAACCCGAGGGCCGGCTTGCCGAAGTCGTGATCGCCGCCCAGGACGCCGACCTGCTCCCAACTGAAGCTGAGCCGATAACCCTCGGTGGGCAGCAGCCGGCTGTCGGTGGTATCGCGCACGATGGCACCCTTCACGGCGGTCAGAAAATGGTTGCCCTTGGCCTCGCGGATGTCGCGGGCGGCGAAGGGGTCGAGGTCATCGATCTCGATCCCTTCGATGCGGGTCGCCCCCTCGATCGCCCAGCCGTCGAAGATGCCGCCGCGGAAGCGTTTACTGAGACTGACCGTCGCCCCGAGACGTTGCTCATCGTAGGCTTCACGGCCGCGCTGGAAGAGGTAGACGGAGGTATCCAGCCGCATCGGGCGGTCCAGGAGGTACGGCTCCGTAAAGCTGATCCGGAAGCGGCTGACTTCGGTGCCCGGCTCGGCCTGGAACAGGAGGCGCTGGCCGTCGCCCTTGAAGGCCCGCCCGCGGAAGAACTCGCCCCAGGTGAGGGGCCAGTCGAAGAGGTCGAAGTTGCGGTTGTCGATGCTCAGCGAGCCGATCACGCCGCTATCGGTGCTCACGCCGACGCCGATGAGGAAAGTCGTGGTTTCGGTCTCCTCAACCGTCACCAAGGCCTCCCGAATCCCGTTGATGTCCTTCAGAGGCGTGATCTCGATGCCTTCCGGCGTGAAGAGCCACGTCTCGCGCAGCCGCTGAGCCGCCTTCCGCACCTCGACCGTGTTGTAGTACTCTCCGGGATAGAAGCGCAGCTCGCGGCGGATGACCTCGTCTTTGGTCTGCTGATTGCCGCGAATCGTAATGCGACCGAAGCGTGACCGCACGTTTTCGACTATCAGCACACGCAAAGTAACCAGCCCGGGCTCTTCGAGGAAGTCGGCCCGCGAATCGAGGCGCAGGGCCACGTAACCGATCTCGCCGTACATGTTCCGGAGCCGCTTCAAATCGCCATGCAAGGTTTCCTGGCGGAGGTGTTTGCCGGGCGTGAGCTTCATGGCGGCCCGCAGCCGATCGTCGGGGAAAACCTCGTTACCCTCGCAGGTGATGTCGCGGATGCGGTAGCGTGGGCCCTCCTCGAGCACGAAAACCAAGTCGAGGTCCTCGCGCTGGACCTCGTCGAACTCGAGCCGGTAGCCGACCCGCGCGTCGAGGTAGCCCTCGTCGCGGTAATACTGCTGCAAGTGGATGGCGTCGCGATCCGCGCGCTCCTCGTCGAAGGTGCCCTTGCGAAAAATCCAGATGTACGCCTTGGTCTCGATCTTCGTCTTCAGGCGGCGGTCCCCGTAGGCTCGGTTGCCTTCAAAGCGGAGGTGCCGGACCTTGACGCGCGGTCCCTCGGTGATGCGGTAGACGACGCGTCCTTCCTGCGCCAGGGCCCGCTCATCGAGTGTGACCTCGACGTAGTAGTAGCCGGCCTCCTTGTACTTCTGCTCGATGTCGTCCCGGGCGCGGGATATCTCGTAGCGGTCCAGCGGGGCCCCCGCGACCGGCGTCAATTCATATAACTGGGCATCGTCGAACTTCTTGTTCCCCTCGATCTCGACCGAAACTACCTCCGGCTTCTCCTGCACGGTGAAGATGACAACCGCCTCGCCGTCCTCCACCCGCGTGTTGGCGAACGCCGCGATGAACTTGCGCGAACGCAGCAATTCGCGCACGTCTTCCTCGACGTCCCGCCGGACGAAGGGCTGCCCCGCGCGGGTCTTGATAATTCGGCGGAGATAGGCCTCGCTGATGCTGGTAAGGCCGTTGATCTCCACGCGTTTGATCTGCATCCCCTCGGTCGCCTGGGCCTCTTGGGCCACGGCGTCGGCGGCACACATGAAAAGCACCGCCACCCCGCAGACCAACAGAAGCGGCGTAAACCACCCGCGGAACGCCCCGTATGTATGACCCTGGTTTTGCACGCTACACCACGCTCTCTCACGCTGAAATGAGGGTTCCCGGCCGAGCGGCCCGGGACCGCGCCGTATCTGCGTGTTACTATACCCCCCCGCTCCGGGCCTGCAACTTCCCGGAGGCGTGAATCCCGAAGAGCCGCGGTCGGGTTGCGTATCGATCAGAATGTGTGCCACTGCTCTTGAGCAGTGCTAGATATCGTCGAGTGCTCCAGAATCCTTAAGAAACACTGCTCAAGAGCAGTGGCACACCAACCCATCAAGTGAGTTGTGTCAGAGCATTAGGTAGTTTCTTCGCAGACCCAGCGTTTTGGAGGACGAGATGCCCCCCATCATCGGCGTCACCAGCAACTTCGGCCTCGACCTCGACAGCGACCCGCCGCGCGAGCGGTCGTACCTCCTGGCAGCGTATACCGACGCGATCACGGCCGCCGGCGGCATCCCTCATCCTCTACCGGTCTATCGCGCGTATGATGACGCCGCACTCGACGAGCTGTTGGGCACTATCGATGGGCTGATGCTCACCGGCGGCTACGACCTGCACTCCCGGCATTTCGGCGAACAGTTGCACCCCCGGACTCACCCCTTGCACGAACGCCGCGACGCTTTTGAAGTTGCTCTCTTCCGCCGGGCCGATGATACCGGGCTCCCCATTTTCGCCCTCTGTCTGGGCTTCCAAATAGCACATGTCGCTCGCGGCGGCCGGTTGATCCAGCACGTCGATGATCTGGAACTCACGCCGCCGATTACGCATTACCTGCCGCGGGACCGCAACGCCTTCCATCCGGTCCGGATCGAGCCGGGCTCGGAACTGGCCAAGATCGTCGGCGCCACCGAGCTCGAGGTTAACAGTCGGCATCATCAGATTGTGGACGTCGAGCGGCCGGGCGCCGGCCTGAAGCCGGTGGCATATGCCCCGGACGGCGTCCTGGAGGCGTCCGAGGACTGCCAGGGCCGCTTCCTGCTCGCGGTCCAATGGCACCCGGAGGACTTGTACGAGCGCCCCGAACACCTGCGGCTTTTCCAAGCGCTGGTCGAAGCGGCCCGGTAGTATTCCGTCAGACATCAATTGAGGAGTTAGTGCCGTGGAAGGGAGGGCGAAGCTAAAGGGAGGGCGAAGCTCCCGCTGAGCCGCGGTGCCCCTGGCTCGGCAGGAGCCTCGCCCTCCCGTTGGGCCAGGGGTGCCCCATCCCGTTCCGGCTGCCTGCTCGGCAGGCAGCGGACGGGGAGGGGGACTGCTTTAACGAACAGGCTTGCTACACCTCAAACAGGGCGTCGACGAACAGGTCGGGGTCGAACGGCTCGATGGCCTCGATCGTCTCGCCGAGGCCGACGAACTTGACCGGGATGTCTAGCTCGTCGCGGATGCCGACCACGATGCCGCCCTTGGCCGAGCCGTCCAGCTTGGCCAGGAACAGACCGCTGACCTCGGCCGACTGTGAGAATATCTTCGCCTGGTTAATGGCATTCTGCCCGATGGTCGCATCGAGCACCAACAGGACCTCGTGCGGGGCGTCCGGGATACGCTTTTGCACCACGCGCTGAATCTTGTTCAGCTCGCGCATCAGGTGTTCCTGCGTGTGCAGCCGGCCGGCGGTGTCGATCAATAAAACGTCCATCTTGCGAGCCAGGGCCGCGTCGCAGGCGTCGAACGCCACGGCGGCCGGATCGCTGTTGGGCTGATGCTTGACGATGTCGACGCCGACCCGCTCGGACCAGATGACCAACTGCTCGATGGCGGCGGCGCGGAACGTGTCGCAGGCCCCGAGCAGCACGGACCGGCCCTGTTGCCTGAGGTAATAGGCGAGCTTGGCGACGCTGGTCGTCTTGCCCGAGCCGTTGATGCCGGCCACGAGGATCACCGTCGGCGGCATGTCCGCGAAGTGCAACGCGCGTGCCTTTTCGCTCCACGTGGTGGCAATCCGTTGCTTCAGGAACGGCAGGATTTCCTGAGCTTCCTTGATCTGCCCGGCTTTCCAGGCCTCGCGGACCTCGTCCACGAGGCCCAGAACCGCTCGCGGCCCTATGTCGCCGGCCAGCATCGCGTCCGTCAACTCGTCCAGCAAAACTTCGTCGATCCTACGGCCGACCGGCAAGACGGCACTGAGGCCGGACATGATCTTGTCATGGGTCTTCTTCAGACCCCGTCGTAGCGCATCGAACAAACCCATTATGATTCTCGCAAAATAATCATGTAATCCAAAGGCGCCGCAGGCTTCGGTCCAACAAGTCGCCGGCGTTGCGTAGGAAAGCAAATGTAGCGGCCGGGCTCCGTACCGGCCGTAGTATAACCAAGTGGCTTTCGGAGCCTACGGCCGGTACGGAGCCCGGCCGCCACATTTTCCCATTAACCCTCGCCTACTTACACATCCTTACCGGGCATATTCAACCGTCTCCGGATCCCGTCGAGCACGCCGTTGACGAACGCCGCCGACTCGCTCCCGCCGAAATTGCGGGCCAGCTCGACCGCCTCGTTCAAGACGACCTGATACGGCGTCTGCGGATGTTCGAGCAGCTCGTACAGCCCGAGCCGAAGGATGTTTCGGTCCACCGGTTGCATCCGCTCGAGTGACCAGCCGGCGACATTCTCCCGCAGCAACGCGTCACAGCGCTCCCGCTCACGCCACGCGCCGAGCGCCAGGGTCCGCGCGAAGCTCAGCAATTTAGCATTCAGCGGGCGTTTCCATCCCAGGTCGGCATAGTTTGCTCGGTCACGGAGGAATGCGTCCAAATCGTCGGCGAACGACTCGCCCACCGAATCGAACACGCACAGTGCTTGCATGGCCAGGACGCGGGCTCGCGAGCGCTTGGTGAGGGGCATACCGGCAACCGCTCCAGCCACGTTACACTTCTATTGCGGCACTAATGTAGCGTCCGGCCTCCGTGCCGGACGAAGGCAACCGCTCCCGCCACGTTACACTTCTATTGCGGCAACTCGGTCAGGAGGTTCGCCATCTCCAGGGCGGCCCGGGCGGCGTCGGCCCCCTTGTTCCCGGTCTTCGCCCCGGCCCGGTCGATAGCCTGCTCGAGCGAGTCCGCGGTGATTACCCCGAACGTCACCGGCACCCCGGTCGCCAGCGAGACCTGCGCCACGCCCTTGGCAACCTCGCTCGCGACGTACTCGAAGTGCGGCGTCTGGCCACGTATAACGCAGCCGAGGCAGATGATTGCCGCGTAGTGTCCGCCGCCGGCCAGCTTCTGGGCCGTGAGGGGGATTTCCCACGAACCCGGGACCCAGACCTGGGTGAGATTGTCCGGCTCGGCACCATGGCGGGTCAACTCATCGAGCGCCCCCGCGACCAGCCGCGAGGTAATGAACTCATTGAAGCGGGACACGACCAGCGCGAAGCGGTGCGGCTTCGCGTCCAGCTTGGCGGAAATCACGTTCGTCATTGGACTTACCCATTCTCCTAACTCGATCTTTCGGGGCCGTAGTTTACCTCCGACGGTGCGGACTGGCAAAGGGCAGGAGCCGGGTTTGTGAGTGGTGGGTGGGCGTCAGGAAAGTGGGTAAAACGGTGGGGCGGCCCTCCGCGGCCGC
>JAGMDK010000185.1 GCA_023128695.1 Phycisphaerae bacterium | reverse complement strand
AACCGCTGTCGCCGCAAAGACTTATACCCCTATACCCTCAGGAAGTCGCGTCAAGAGCAGTGGCACACATTCCACGCCGCGGCTCAGCGGGAGCTTCGCCCTCCCGGGAGCTTCGCCCTCCCGGGAGCTTCGCCCTCCCTGGAGCTTCGCCCTTCCTGGAGCTTCGCCCTCCCTTCCATTTTTTGTTTGGAACCGCGCACGGTCCACTATTTTTTTGAAAAACCGCGTCACACTCGACGCTGTCATGAGACTTATATAAAGGAGAAACCTTATCGGCATTGGCTTCAAAGTGGTCAATACATTTGCTACATTCCGGATGCGGCTATCGTTCGCTAACCTGCCGCGGGGGAAGACCAGAGTTGACTACCTGCCCGACGCGCGGGCCCCTCCGGTGAGCGAGAGAGTCATAGTTCCGTAATGGGGGACAAAGACAAACTCAAGAATCGGAGACTAAGGGGAGGGCGGCGCGCAGCCGCCGTGTCAAGTATTGGAAATACGCAAGAATTACCGAGGAGCATATCATGAAGTCCATTATCAATTATCGCGGGTGGGTTCTGGTCACTGTATTCAGCGTGGTTTTGCTGGCGGCGGTCGGTGTCGCCGACGAGCCGGCGCGCGATGTGACACTACCGCAGTCAGTGCAACAACAATTACATCATCCCGCGTGTCCGCAGTATGCCCTGCGTTACGACTACTCCGGCTGGATCAATCTCCAGTCGCACTTCTGGACCTTCCAGCCTGGCGATCCCGTCGAGGTGATCCAGGATGATCCGAACGGCGACCTGACCAGCCTGGCCCTCTTGCAGATCGACATGCGGGGCTACACGAAGGCCGAAGTAGTAGTGTATTACGACAACCCCACGGGCTGGGTCACGAACCTGGGCAACTCGCCGACCAACAACGGCTGCGGCGGCGACTCGGGCACCAATTCGTTCGACTCGGAGTTTTGGGCGGTCAACCTCGCCGGCTTCGAGTACGACCTGGGGGCCACCACGAACGACTACGCCCATCAGGCCGGTTTCCCCAGTAGCATGTATCTCCATGACCTATGGAACTGGTGGTGCTGGCCCTGGACGTGCGTCACCTACATAGTCGAGGATGGTTCTCTTTATGTATCAAAGAAATGCTGTTTTTACCCGCTCGACGCCGTGTTCGACGAGTTAGCTGGGGAGGGTCTGTTCCAACACGATGAATCAGTACAGTGTTGCTATTACTGTTGTCGCGCGTTCGACGCCGAGTTCACTGGGCAGGGTGTGTTCCAACTCGATGGCTGGGACAATGAGTTGGGTGGCTGCAATGACAAACAACTCTGGTTGGGGTTGAACCACGTCGTCAAGTGGACCACCGACCGCCAGGGACAAGGGGCCGAGTGGTGCTATATCCACCTGATCGGTCTCGGCCCGGAACCCGTGCCGCACCAAGTCGAGGTGCAGTAATCAGCAGTAATCAGTAAGCAATAAAGAGGCCCCGACAACGCCGCCCTGTTACGCCCGCGCCGGGAGTAGCATGGCGGCGATGTCTTCTGAGGCGGAGGCGAGCTTGACCTGCCGGGGGGTACGCCGACCATCGTCGCCAAGGCCGGCACATCCTCGATGACGACGGCTCCGGCCCCGATTTTCGATCGGCCTTGCTCGTCTGGGGAACAATCCGCAAGACGGAAAGGGCGGTGAACCGATAACTTATGTCAATGACCATCATAACGGCGGCCTCTCGGTGAACCGCTCGGCGGCTCAACACGTAACCTCTGCGTGGGGCTTGTTCCGTGGCTTGGTCCGGGGCCACGGAGTTTGACAGATGTTCGTGGCGGGCGTTACAGTCCCGGGCTTGGGAATGCTTGGGCCACGGAGCCGGAGGCGCTGGCGATGTGAAGTGCGTTTCGGGCCGCTGCTTTGCTGAGCATTGTTGGCGAGGCGCGCGGTCGATGGGTGTTAAGGAGTGCAGAATGGAATACCGGCAAACGCTCCATGTAGCGTGGCGGGGGAGTATGTCTGCTGGTGTTCTGCTCGTTTGGCTCTGCGGCTGCGCCATGTTGCCGCCGAACAGCTTTCTCGATCCCACCAAAGTGGGGCGGTTTGGGTTGGACGCCCAGGAGGGCGGGATTCGCCGGGTTCTGACCCCGCGTGATACTCCCCCGGGTCTGGCCAGTGCGACAGACCCCACGCCGGAGGACCTCATCGCCGCCTACGAGGAATACCGGCTTGTGCCGGGCGACGCAGTTGCGGTGACGATCGAGGATTTGATCCAAATGGGGCAGCCGTTTTCGGTGGCGATGCAAGTCAATTACCTGGGCGAAATTCGCATTCCGCTGCTCGGATCGGTCCGCGTGGCCGGGCTGACCGAGCAGGAATTAGAACAGGAACTCACCGCTCGTCTCAAAGAATCCGGCCTCTTGCCCAAACCGGTCGTGATGGTGTTCGTACAACTCAAACGGGGACGTATCTTCACCATGCTCGGCGCGGTTGCCTCCGCCGGGACATACCCGATTCCGGACCCCGACTTGCGCTTGCTCGATGCGGTGGGAATGGTGGGGGACATCTCCGCGGTGGCCAAAAAGATGTATGTGATTCGGCGCGCGCGGGGCGAGTTGCCGGAGGTGCCTCTGGAACCGGTTCCGGAGACGCCGCCGAGAAAAGAGGGGGACTACGTGATTCCACCGCCGGTGGACCAGGATGAGCCGCCGGGGGGCTACTTCACCGATGTCGGCTTGGCCCGGCAGGATCAGGATGCCCACTCGGCCGACGAGCCTCCGACGAAGGAGGAATTGGCGGAGGTTTTTTCGCCGCTCGTGGAGAGAGACCACCGGCAAGATGCCGGTGCCACACAGGACACGGCTGACACAGCCGTGCCACCCATCCAGGGGAGAGACCACCGGCAAGATGCCGGTGCCACACAGGACACGGCTGACACAGCCGTGCCACCCATCCAGGGGAAAGACCACCGGCAAGATGCCGGTGCCACACAGGACACGGCTGACACAGCCGTGCCACCCATCCAGGGGAAGGACCACCGGCAAGATGCCGGTGCCACACAGGACACGGCTGACACAGCCGTGCCACCCATCCAGGGGAGAGACCACCGGCAAGATGCCGGTGCCACGCAGGAGGCCGATCAGCCGGCGGAGCCCCCGTTCCCGCTGATCATTTTCGATCCGGAGACCGGGGAGGTGCTGGAGGTGGAGCCCGAGACTCGGCAGCCGGAAGCACGGATTGCGGAGGAGACGCCGGACGAGGAGACTCTGGACGAGCCGTTCGATTGGGAGGACATCGAGGAGTACGAGTTCGAGCAACGGGTGATCGCGATCGACGTGACCGAGTTGAAGAACGGGAATCCCCGCTTCAATATTGTGGTTCGCAACCGCGACGTGATTAACGTACCGATCGACACGGGCGTCTTTTACATCATGGGGGAGGTGCTTCGTCCGGGCGTCTATGCGTTCGGCGGGCGTGACATCACCATCAAGCAGGCCCTGGCGATTAGCGGCGGATTCTCCGCGATGGCCTGGCCGCAGCGCTGCGAAGTGATCCGCCGCGAGCCCGGCACCGACAAGCAGCTCACCATGACAGTGGATCTGGACGCGATTTTTGCCGGTCTGGAGGACGACTTCTATTTGCGGGATGACGACATCGTGAACGTCGGCACCCACATCGCGGCCCCCTTCCTGTTCGTGATCCGCAATTCGTTCCGGTTCACCTACGGCTTCGGTTTTGTCTACGATCGCAACTTCGCGGACCAGTACTCGTATGGCGGCCGGATGAACCCCGAAAGCTTGGAGAGGCAACGGAAGCAACAGCTTGGACTTCCGTTCTAGCGGCGAGAGGCAGGCGTAATGGCGGTCAGACCCGCGACAATACCAACGCGGCATGAAATCACGTTTGACCGTCCCGTGCAGATGCGGGCGGCCGTGGTGGGGGCGGCTTTCATCGCCACCTTCTGGTACCTGCTCGATTTCATCCCGCCCGTGGGGGGGCTCGTACATGCCTGGGTGTACGAGGCGGACTGGTCACACGGGCCGCTGATCCCGGTATTCAGTGCGTACCTGATATACCTGAAATGGGATCGGATCCGACGCTGCCTGATCCGCTACACCTGGGTCGGGCTGCTCATCATGCTCGGCGGCTTGGGACTGTACATCTGGGCGCTCTCGGGACAGTTGCTATTCGCATACGCCAAGCCGTTCTCGCTGATGGTCAGCCTGCTGGGGCTGATCATTTTCCTGTGCGGGCTGCCGGTCATGTACTACGCCTGGCTGCCGTGGCTCTTTTTGTTCTTTGCGATCCCGCTTCCGCCCCGGCTCTATTTCGCGTGGACCAATCCGCTCCGCAAGTTGGCGGCGGAGGTCACCAGCGCCCTGCTGAGCCTGTGGCCCGGGCTGCACATCGAGCGCAACGGCTCGATTCTGGAGTACGTCTACCAGGGGACCAGCGGCGTGATCGGAGTGGCCGACGCGTGCAGTGGAATGCGCAGCACGGTCACGCTCTGCGCGCTGGGCGTGGCCGTGGCGTGCATGTCGGAACGCCCCTTATGGCACCGGCTGCTTCTGGTCGCGTCCTGTATTCCGATCGCCACGTTTTGTAACTTTATCCGCGTCACGATCACCTGCTGGCTGCACATTTTTATTGATCCGAAGTACGCCACCGGCTCGTATCACACGATGCTGGGACTGTTGATCATCCTCCTGGCTTTTGGAATTTTTAGCGGGCTCGGCTGGGTGTTGAACAATATATTCGTCGAGGAGTCGGAGCCGGAGGAGGCGACGGGCTGAATTACCGGGAGCGGTATCAGAGCGGCGGTGCAATGGAAACGACGGTGAGCATGCCGGCGAAAGAACGGACTTCCGCTTTGTCGCCCCGAACGGCGGCCGCGCGGCCGAGTGCGCGCTTCTGGACGAGCCTCGTGATCCTGGTGCTGGCGGCGGTGGGCGTGCGGGTGTTGCCCCATCTGTTCGGAGTCCATTTCCGAAAGGAGGCGGTGCCGCTCAAACTGGACTTGCAGCAGTTCGACGTTCGCCGCCTGGCGCCGAACTATCTGCGTCATCGCGTCAACGACGAGGCGCACCCCATATCCGAGGATTTAATCGACTCTCTCGGCACGCGCGAGTACTTGCAAGTTTACTTAACCGATGCTCGGAAGCCAGCGACTGGTCAGCCGAAGACGAAGACGGACCCCACGAAGGTGGCGCAGTTTTTCGTGACCTATTACACGGGCCGGCCGGACATGGTACCGCACGTGCCGGACGAGTGTTATCTCGCGGGGGGTTACGATCCGCTGGGGTCGACGACCAAGCTGGTCCACGTTCCGGGGATCGGGGCCCCCAACGATGAGATCCCGGTCAGAGTGGTGCGGTTCCGGGCGCCGCTGAATCGTCGGACTGGCGAGTCGGACGAAGTGGCGGTGCTGTACTTTTTCCACGTCAACGGGGGCTACGCCACGACGCGCGACGGGGTGCGGGTCAAGTTGTCGAACCCGTTCCAGCGTTTTGCGTACTATGCGAAGATCGAGGTGACCTTCACAGACGATAAGATCGCGCGGACGGCGGGGATGGATCAGTCGCTGGCCGCCCTGGGTCCGCTGCTGGAGGCGGTCATGCCGGTGCTGCTGGAAGATCACTTCGATCTGGGAAAATTCGTGCCCGTCCCGGCCGGGGACGGACCGGTGCAACAGTGAGAGGGTAGGTCCCAATGGCCAAGAAAAAACGTCTGAACAAGAATCTGGTCGCGTTTCTGACCGTGATGGGGATCATTTTGGTCGTCTCGGTGGTGGGCCTGGTCATACGGCAGGGGGCTCAGCGTGACCCCGAAGCCTTGGCCCGGCAAGCTCGGGCCCTAGAGCAGACCCGCGAGTTGGACGAGGCGGCCAAGTTGTACCAACAGGCCTATAAGGCCTCCAACGAGCAGGACAATTCCTACCTGCTTGACGCCGCCCGCTGCGTTTTCGAGCTGGGGGGGGTCAGCGGCTGGCTCGAGATTCTGCATAAAGCGCACGCCAAGAATCCCAGCGACCAGACGCTGGTCATAGCCGTACTGGAGGGCCTGTGGCGTTTGTCGGAGATCGAAGGCCGCGGGTTCTGGTGGAAGGAGTGGCGGGACTACAGCGAGAAACTGCTGGAACTGGACTCGGAAAATGTCCTAGGCTTGGTTTGCCGGGCGAATGGCTACTGGGAACCGATCCTGGGGGAGGAGGAATGGGATCTGGGCGACGGGGCCGCGTTGAAAGCCTACGAGCTGTACCCTCGTGATCCGCGGGTGGCGGCGACCTATGTCAAATACCTGCGGCGACACGCCCTGGCGGACATCCAGGAGGGCATCGAGACCGGCGCGACCAGCAGGGAACTGGAGCAGCGCGAGCGCAAGTTTGTGGCCGAGGCGCTCGACGTCCTGGAGCAGGCGACTCAGGTCAATCCGGCCGACGCGGCCCTGGTCACCGCATACGGGGGATATTTACACGATCAAGCCCGGCGGCTTCGGGATGACGAGAAAGCCGCGCCGGCGGACGAGCAGTTGGCGCATGCCAACGAAATCCTCGAACGGGCGTTGACTCTGGCACAACAAGAGCTGGACGCGGTGGAGGAGGCCCTGGACCGCAAGCCGGTCAGCGTCCAGGAGCTGCGCGGGTTGTGGGAGCGACGCCAAAAGGCGCACTGGCAGTTGCCGGAATTGCACTTGGCCTTGGCGCAAGTCGGGCTGGCGCAGTTCAGCAGCAAACGCGAGGAACTGAGCCCGGAGCAGCAGGCGGCGCTGTTGACGCGCATCGGCGAATCTGCCAACCGGGCGGTCGAACTTGACCCGGCGATGTACGACGCCTACGTCCTCAGGGCCAATCTGAAGCTGTTCTCGCCTGATTCCGGCACCGCGGACCAGGAAACGCGCTGGAAACAGTTTGAATTAGCGCTGGGCGAATATGAACAGGCCGCCGCCCAAACCAGCACGCTCCGTAACCTGCGAGCGGCCCTGACCGAGCAGAAGCGGTTGCTCATGTTATACCGCGCGTTCGTGACCGCCCTGGGTTATCTCGATGCGGTGACCCGGACCGGCGATGAGGAAAAGCAGGCCTCGGCCCGGACGTTGGCCGCCGGTTTTCTCGACGACGTCCGGACCAAATGGCCCAACGCCGCGCTCACTCACTTCATGCAAGGTCTATTCTCGATGGTTAGCGCGGACCGGGTTGCGGCCATCCAGGCGTTCGAGCGCGCCCACGAGAAACAATCCAGCGAGAGATATTGGTTGGGTGTGGCGCGAGTGGATGTCCTGCCGCGGGAGCGGCTGGCGGGGCTGTATCTGGAGGAGGGGCAGTTGGGCGAGGCTCAGCGCCACGCGGAAGAGGCCATCCGGCAATACCAGCAGTATGGACGAGTGCCGCCGGTGCGGTTGCTCTTGGCCCGGGTGGATATCCATGACCGGCTGGAACAACGCCGGGCGGCACTCGACTTGCTGGACCAATACCGCCAACTTTACCCCGACGACCCGCTGCTGGCGGCCGCTCGGGCTTCCATCTTGACCAAGCTGGGACGCCTCGAGGAGGCGGCCGAGGAGGAAAAGAAGTTTGTCGGGGAGGACGCGAACGTGCGCACGCGGTTGTGGCAGGCCGGCCAGGCCCTGGAACGCGAGGACGCGACCGCGGCGGAGGAGTTGGCGCGGGGGGTGCTGGCCGACGGCGAAGCGACCGACGGGGAGTTCCAAGCCGCCTTCGTCATGCTCATTTCCATCATGGAGAACAGCGACCGGCGGGAGGAGGCCCAGCAGTATGTGCGCTCGCTATTACAGTCCCCGCCACGCGCGGCCGAGGGGGTGATCACCCTTTTGCGGACGTACGACATCTTGTTGTCGGAAGAGGACGAGGAAAAACGTAACGCGAAGTTGCGCGAGGCGATTGCCCAGGTTTCGGACCCGCGCTCCCGCGCCGAGCGATTTGTGAACTTTTATGTCTCCCAACGCGATTATCAACAAGCCCTGGCGTCGCTCCAGGAACTGCGCCGGCTGCAACCTGATGACCCGAGCCTCATCGAACGGGAATTCGGTTTGCGGCTCCGCCTCGCGCAGCAGCACTCCGCGGCCGGACACGAGGACCAGGCGGCCGCGCAGTATGCCGCGGCCACGGAACTGTTGGTGCCGTTGTCCCAGAGCAACGAGGGGCGCGGCCTGGATCGCGTCGGGGGAGCGACCTACCGGGGCCGACTGGCTCTGGCACGGGGTGAGCCCGGCCAGGCCATCCTCGAGTATCGTGAGGCCGTGCTCGGTCTCCCGAAGTCGGCCGAATTGCAGGTCAACCTGGCGCGGGCCTACCTGTCGGCGGGCCGGACGACGGAGTGCGTCGAGTCACTCAAGCGCGCCATCACCTTCAATCCGCGCAGCGCCGAGGCGCACGGGTTGTTGACGAACGCGTACGACGAGCTTGCCGACCAGGCCTTCGGGGCCGAGCGCGACGCGCATGTGGAGCTGGCCTCCCGACACTTCGAGGAGTTGTCCAAACTCGTCCCCACGAGTGCCTTCGTACGTCAACGACAGCAGCGGCTGGCCGAGGAAGCGAATCCCCTGGGCGCGATCGCGGAGCGCGAACGGAAGCGGGCCGAGTATGCCCGGCAGCGGGCCGAAAACCCGGAGGGCTTTGATCAACAGCAGGAGTTAGTGAATCTCGTGCGCCTGGCCGACCTGTACGATACAGCCTGGGCGGCGGCGGACGAGGCCGGGGACGAGGACGCCCAGCGGAAATTGATGGAGCAGGCGGACGCCTTTTTTTCCGAAGCCGTGGCGAGCACGACGGAAGCCGTGCAGTTGCAGCTCGTGCAGCAGGCGGCGACGTACTACGCCCGCAGCGGGCAGCGTGACAAGGGTAAGACCTTCCTGTGCGCGTTCCGTGACCAGCAAACCGGCCTGGAGAAGATCGCGCTGCAATTGTTGCTGGCCCGTTTTTTTGAAAGCCAGCGCGATGCGGAGGCGGCCGAGCGGGCCTACCGCCGGGCCCAGGCCATGGTGCGCGAGGTGATTACGGACCCCGAGCAGCGCCGGCGTGCGAACCAACAGGTGGGATTGTCATTCATCGAGTTCTACGAGCGTTGGGCGCTGGCACCGCAGGTCATCGAGGTCTGCCGCTGGATGCTGGATCAGTTCCCGCCGGAAAGCGACGCCGTTCAGGATGTGCGGCAGAGGTTGATTGAGGCGTTGTTTAACGCCGGGCGGCTGGGCGAAATGGAAACGGAAATCGGCGCTTATGTGCAGACCTATGGCGAGGATTTATCCGCTCTGACCGCCCGCGCGAAGTTGCACCTGAGGCGGAACCGGCGCGAGGCGGCCCGGCGGGACCTGACGGCGATGCTCGCGCTCGACCCGGAGAATATTCAAGCCTTGCTGGCGCGGAGCGAGCTGGCCATGAAGGGGGCCCGCTACGACGCGGCCCGCGAGGACTTGATGAGGGCCAAGGACCTGGTGGCCCCCGGGTCAAGCTGGGAGTTGGGGTTCCGTACCCTGCTGGCTGATTTCTACGAACGCACGGATCAGCTTGAGTTGGCGGCCGGCGAACGGCAAACCCTGCTGGAGGCCCTCCAAGCGAAGAAGGGGCGGCCGGAGCAGATCCAGCAGGTCGTCAGCGGGCTCGTGCGGCTGTACCGCAAGATGAACCAGTTGGAGCGAGCCCAGCGGCTCATCAGTGAGTATATGGAGAAAAATCCCGACGACGCCATCTGGCCTCTCCGGCTCGGGCAGCTCTTGGAAGCACGGGCGGAGGCCGCCCTGGAGAAAAACGAGTTGGAGCGGGCCCGCCGTGATTACGCCGCCGCGGCGGGCTATTACGAGCGGGCGGCGGAGAAAAGCGGTACCAAGAGTCCGGCCCGCATGTCCAAGGCGCTGGCGGCCCGCATCACCGCGTTGACCAAAGCCGAACAACCGCGCGAGGCGGTCGAAGTCTTCCTTAACTTGCCGTTCGAGCGCCCCGCGCCGAACCTGCGGTTGGCGGTTGCCAAGGCGTATTGGGCTCTGAACGAACGTGACCAGGCGGTGGAGCAGTGGCAGTTGGCGTTGAGCGATGCCAGCATGGTCAGGATGGGCATGGTTGGGGCGGTGGCCGACGAGTTGCGCGAAACGTTCCAGCCGGGGGACGCCGAGAGGTTGCTGCGTCACGTCGTTGAGCGGGCGCCGGTTGAGAGTTCCTCGGGTCAGCGCTTGCGGGTCGTGCTGGCCGATCAGTTGGCGCGCTCCGACGCGCCCGCCGACGCGCTCCCGGTTATCAATGAGATCCTTGAAAACGCCCCGGCGGGCACGCCCGAGCATGTGGCCGCTCTGCTGACACAGGCCCGCGTCAAGGACGTGACGGGGGACTACGAAGCGGCGGCAACGGCCTACCGCGAGGTCCTGACGTTCGGTGAGAACGTGGTGGCGTTAAACAACTTGGCGTATCTGTTGGTGAAAACCGAGGCTCCGGGGTTCCCCCGACCCCAGGAAGCCCTCAAGTATGCCGAACGCCTGGAAAGCCTGGTGGAGGGCAGCCCGAACGTCGCCGACATGCTGGATACGGTCGGGTGGGTGTATTACAAGTACGGCCTGTCCGCCGCCGACCGGCGGGCGTATCTGGATCGGGCGGTGGCGGCGCTGGAGCAGGCCCTCAAGCTGGCAAGCGAGCCCAGTTTGACCATGTATGAGCACATGGGACAGATATACTCTGAAGTGGGGCGGAATGCGGAGGCCCGCACGATGCTGAAGCGCGGACTCCAGCAGGCCGAAAAGAAGGGCGACCGAGAGCGCGTCGAGCGCTTCAAGGAGTTGATAAACGAACTGCGTTAGCGCGGCCGGCGCTCGGCCTCCCGGGGCCCGCGCCGCGGCCGGATCATTGGCGTTTAAGCCAGGTGAGGTGTGCCATGAGCACGGTTGGCGATGCTCGAGAGGTGGTTCTGACATCCCAGTTGCCCCCCGGTCTACCCGCGGCGCCGGGTTCGCCCGAGGCGGCGATCGCCGCCGGCATTGGCGCCGGGGATGTCTGGCGGGTCATCAAGCAGCGCAAGCTGTTGATCGCGATCACGTTTTGCGTGCTGTATATGCTTGTGATAGGCGCGACGGTGCTGGTTTATCGGTATGCGCCGCGGTATCGCAGCGAGGCGTATATTCTCTTGATTCCGCCCGCCAAGGACTGGGCGATGACCGAGCAGCAGATTCTCCCGAAAGATTACATCTTGCATCAGTTGGCCACCGAGGCGGCCCGGGTCAGGGATCCTCAGTTGCTGATGGAGGTTCTCGCGCAACCCGGGATCAAGGCGACGAGTTACTACCAGTGGTTCGGAGACGACTTCGAAGAGTGCCTGAGTGATTTCCGCAAACGCATCGGTGCCGGGCCGGTCCGTGACACCTATCTGATCAAGATTGGGATCTCGGTGAAAGACAAGACCGAAGCGACCTTGCTCGTTAATACCCTCGTGCAGCGGTACCTGGCGCGCTCGAAGTCGGCGTTGACCGACGAGGGCTGGGAACGGCTTGAGGCACTCAAAAACCGACGGGCAAAGGTCGAGAAAGGACTCCATGACAAACGGGACCAGATCGCCACGGCCCGCGCCCAGCGGGACATGCCGGCCCTGGAGTCCGATCGCGCCGTACAGGTCGAGCAGATTTCAATGCTCAGCAACACCATCTCCGAGTTGAAGACCCGCGACTCCGACATCGCGGCCCAGTTGGAGACGATTCACGGCGTGGACCCGCGGAACCTCCCGCTCTCGGCGGAGATGCGGGTGATTATCGAGTCCGACCCGATCCTGCGCTACTACCGCAACCAGGTGGAGCAGTTTGAAATCAGTATTGCCGTCGGGAAGAAGAACCTGATGGGAGAACAACACCGCAGCATGCAGATGTTGGTGGATCAGCGCGAGGCCTTTTTCGAGAAGGAAGTCGCCCGCCGGGAGGAGTTGATCCAGGATCTCCGCGGCCGTCAGGTTGAATCCCTCAGTCAGGAGCGGGCCCGGATTCGCAACATGATGACCACTATTCGCGAGCAGCTCGCGGAACGGGAAGCCATTCAGAAGGATCTGGACCAGACGATCCAGTTGCTCGCGGGCTGGGCGAAAGATGAATTAATGCTCCAAGGCGAGTTGGAGCAGGTCGGACGGGCGCTGCTGGAGGCCGAGAGCCGCTTCGGCGTCACCGCCAAGGAGGGGCGTTTGAAGTTGGCGATCGCGCCGCGTGACGCGACCCGCCCCAGCCGACCGAACTTCATAACCTGGCTGGGCGGCGGGTTCGTGCTGGCGTTTCTGGCCTCTCTCGGTTTGGCATTCCTGCGCGAGTTCACGGATCAGGCGCTTCGCACGCCGATTGATGTGACCCGTTACGGGCACCTGTCCGTGCTCGGCTGCATCCCGCTGCTGGATGACGAAGAGGCGGACATCGATGAGCTGGAGCTGGCCACGCGCCAGGCCCCGCAATCGCTGGTGGCCGAGGCGTTCCGTCAGGTCCGGGCGCATATGACGTTCAGCGGGCCGCATGAGTCCCAGCGCGCCCTCCTGATCACCAGCCCACGCCCCGACGACGGCAAGACCGCCGTGGCGGTCAACTTGGCCGTCACCTTCGCTCAGGGCAACGAGCGGACGCTGCTGATCGACTGCAATTTCCGCCGGCCGGGCGTCCGCCGCACGTTTGCGAATACTCGTTCCGAGGGCCTAAGCAATGTTCTGGTCGGTCACAGCCGGTTTGAGGACGTGGTGAGCGGGACGGAGCTGTCGAAGCTGGACGTGCTCACCAGCGGCCCGATGCCGCCCAACCCGGCCGAACTGCTCGGCTCCCCACAGATGCGCGAACTGCTCGTGGACGCGAAGACGAAGTATGACCGTGTGATACTCGACGGGCCGCCCTGTCTGCTGATCAGCGACGCGCTGGTAATCGCGACGCAGACGGACGCCGTCGTCATGGTGGCGCGGGCCGTCAACGGCACCAAGGGTACGCTCAAGCGGGCCCGCGAGCAGTTCCAGCGAATCAACGCCCGGGTGATCGGGGCGGTGCTCAACGGCGTCGAGACCCGGCCGGGCGGCTACTTCCGCCAACAGTACCGCGAGTTCTACGACTACATGGACGAAGAGGTCGTCCTGCGCGAGCTGCCCGAAGGTCCGCCGGAGATCGACGCGGTCGACGCTTTGGATCAGGACAAGCCGGACCAGACCTGATAATCCGCGACGCTGGGCCGAGATCCGACGCTGGGCCGAGATTCCCATCTCGGCCCTTCGTAAGCATTCAGCGGTCAGCAATCAGCGATCAGCCGAAAGTCGAGCGTTCAACGGGTAAATGTCACAAATAGCGTGTTATTCGGAGCAGCCTGAGCACATGACTGAGGTTAAGTACTTATTCGCTAATCAGTGTAAAAGCTGACCGCTGAAAGCTGATTGCTGACCGCTGAAAATGGAACGTAACATCAAGCTTGTGCTGGCCTATGACGGGACGGACTTCCACGGCTGGCAGAGCCAAGCAGGCGTTCGTACTGTGCAGGCGGAAGTGGAGGCGGTTTTACGCCGAGTGCTGCGTCATCCGTTGCACGTGCAGGGTGCCAGCCGCACGGACGCCGGCGTGCACGCGCGCGGGCAAGTTGCGAGTGTGCTGACAACGTCGCCGATCCCGGTGGAGAATCTACTACGGGCGGTGGGACACCATTTGCCGCCGGACGTGGCGTTGGTGCACGTTGCCGAGGCGGAGCCCGAGTTCCATCCTTCCCTGGATGCCTTGGGCAAGTTGTACCGGTACCGGATCTTCAACGCGGTTCGCCGGCCGGTGGAGGTGTTGGCCGGCCGCTTTGCCTGGCACGTGTGGTATCCGCTCGATCTGGACCGGATGCGGGCCGCCGCGGCTCGGCTCGTCGGCACGCACGACTTCGCCGCCTTCGCAAGCCAGGGCAGCCCGCGGGCCTCGACGGTGCGCACGGTCCGCCGGATCGGTATTCGCCGCCGCGTGGACGAGGTTCTGATCGACGTCGAGGGCGACGGTTTTCTCTACAACCAGGTTCGCAACATGGTCGGCACGCTCTACGAGGTGGGTCGCGGGCGCTGGCCCCCAGAACGTATTGGCGAGATTCTCGCCTCGCGCAGCCGCAACCAGGCCGGGCTCACCGCCCCGCCCCACGGCCTCTGCTTGCAGTGGGTGCGCTACGGACCGGCCGGGCCTGCCCGCACAAACGCGGGCCGGTTTTCCATGGCCCCCTTGGACGAGGACAGGATTTGAATTCTATATCGCAATTGACACTTTCGCGGCGCGGGAGGGCGA
>JAGMDK010000184.1 GCA_023128695.1 Phycisphaerae bacterium | reverse complement strand
ACGAGAATCCGCAGGGACGACTACTTACATGTGGGCGAGCGCTGCAGTTGTCGCATCACTTTTTTGGACCGCGTTGGCAGCAGCCACCGAACTCACTTTCTATACGACGGACGACACGGTGATAAGCATGCGCCTGCACGATGAGAACTTCGGCTGGAGGGACCACGTCAACGTCAGAAACAGGTATGGAGGCGGTGGATCAGACTACTGGCGGCTGGATACGTTGATCAATTTTGATCTCTCTTCTCTACGTTCCGATACTGAGATCACCTTGGCGGAATTGCACCTTTACTACTACGACTACGACGACACCAATCCCACGGGTCGGGCGTTAACGTGTTACGGCATAACAAGCGAGTGGGACGAGGATACTGTGACGTGGGACAGCCGTCCGAGCTATGCCTCGGAGTATACTTCCGTCTCACATGTTCCTAGCGAAGTCGGACTGTGGATGACCTGGGATGTCACGGAGGATGTCCGGGCCATCCTAAGTCAGCCGGCAGTCGACAATCACGGCTGGGCGATCACGGACGAAGCCTATTGGGGGCACCATGACATCCCCGTGCCGCGCTTCCGCTCGAAGGAATTCGGTGCCTTTACCCCGTACCTGACAGTGGTGCCGGAACCGGGCACGGCGACACTGCTGCTGGCGGGTGGGCTCGCGCTGATTCGGCGCCGACGCCTGTGGTAAGGGCGTTTCCCGTCGCAGTGCGCTCCTGGCGGGAGCGCACTGCGCCCTCCGCGCCCGGTAGCCAGCGTTACACGAAGTTTCCGTATGTCGATAGCCTACCCCCCACCAGGGCGAGAGGCAGGCTGCGTTTCTGTAAGCAGCGTATCCAGGCGCCACCGGGCCAAGTGGTACTCATTCATCGGAACCGGGCAGACAGCGTATGACGCGTCGAACACCAGGTTAGTCTTCACGCATTTCTCGAACCACTCGCGGGCCGGTACCGTGTCGCCACGCAGCAAGCAGGCCTCGCCAGCGTAGTAATAGCTTTCACAAACGTGTTCGCGGTTGCTCACGTCGGCGGATTCCACCAGAGTCCTTGGTGCTAGTTCACCATCCAAGCACTCGAAGATCTTCGGGAGCCAGGGTTCAGAGACAGTGCCACGACGTGCCGCTTCGAGAACGTCTCGTGCCTCTTGCCGCTTTTTCTGTGCCTCATTTGTCCGGCCTTGTGTCTCAAGCAGACGAGCATGGTCCTGCAGAACGAGAAACAGCCGCGCGTCCCCGTAAGAGGCATAGCCATGGCGCCTGCGGACTTCGCGATAGTCCGCGGCTGCTTCCTCGAACCGCCCCAGCATCCATAGTGGAGTAGCTCGTTGGTAATAGCCCCAGGCATCTTTTGGGCCCGGGTCGAGGTCTATCGATCTGGAGCGGTCTTCGACGGCGTGAGCGTACTCCCCCAAGCAGAGGTAGGCAGCGGCGCGACGACCGTAGGGATAGCACGCGGTGGGAGTGAGATCCACTGCCTTGGTGTATCGCTCAACGGCCTCCCGGTAACGGTGCTGTCGGGTCAGGATGTTACCTTGGAAGATCAACCAGCCTGCGGGAGCCTGCTTGAGCTCATACAGGGTTTGTGCAGCGCTCAAAGCGCTATCGTAGTTGCCGGTCTGCAGATGCAGGTAAACCAGCCGACGCCAGGCCAGGGAGTATATTGGGTTCCGTTCGGCGGCTTCCGCCGCGTACTCTGTGGCCTTTTCGATGTCGAAGGTTGTGAAGGATCGAAGGTACCAAGCCTCAGCCGTATCCGGCGCCTCCCGATCTGCTCGGGCCTGCAACTGTTCAGCGCCGGGGTCCCCTGTCTGGCGGTATATTTCCGCCAGCAAAGCGCGCAGAGCCCAACGACCCGGGTCGCGTACGAGTTCGTCCTGCAGAGCAGAAGCCACTTCACGGATCAACTCGGCGTTTTTGAACTCCTGGGCCACCCGGAACCGGGCCTGCGCCCACACCAACCACGCTGCCGAGAGCTCCGGGTACTCTTCCATGAGAGCCCGGGCCTCGTCAACTTTCCCCTGCGCAGATCCGGACTCGAGATAATCCTGGATCGTGATTACCCGTTCAGAGGCCTCGGCCAACTCAGCGTCTCGCTGTCGCTGCGCCTCGACCAACTCCTCTCGGTGCTGCCGCTCAAGGGAACGTTCGTTCCACCAGGTTCTGCCCCAAAGGCCGATCATCCCTAAGGCTACGGCGAGCGCACCAATACCGATTCGCAAACGGTGTTTCGACAGCTTCTTACGCAGTACGTAGAAACCACTCGGCGGCTTCGCCAGGATCGGCTCGCTGCTGAGATATCGGCGAATGTCCGCGCCCAGTTCCGCCACCGACTGATACCGCCGCGACGACTCCTTCTCCAACGCCTTGAGCACGATGGTTTCCAGGTCGCCGCGCAGATGGCGATTGATGCTGCTGGGCTTTTGCGGCGGCTGTTCGCAGATGGTGCGTACTGCCTCGGGCATGAACTGGCCGATCTCGTACGGCGGTCGGTCGGTCAGCAGCTCGTACAGGATCACGCCGAGGGCGTACACGTCGCTGCGGGCGTCGATTTGGCGGGTCTGGCCGCGGGCCTGCTCGGGGCTCATATAGCGCAGCGTGCCCATGATCCGGCCGGTCTCCGTGGCTCCGGCGGTCAGCGTCACGTCGGCGTCGGTGAGCCGGGCCAGACCGAAATCAAGAATCTTCGGCTGACCCACACCGCCGGCGGGCGAGAGAGCTTGTGAATTT
>JAGMDK010000183.1 GCA_023128695.1 Phycisphaerae bacterium | reverse complement strand
ACTGCTCTTGAGCAGTGTTTCTTAGCGATCTCGGGCACTCGGCGAAGCTAAGCATTGCTCAAGAGCAGTGGCACACATTCGCATCGCTGGTGCGAGAATCCCTTCTCGCACCCAAATGCGTGCAGGTCGCGGCCGATCATAAAAACGCATAGGATACAGAACTGTACAAAGAGGTTGTGTGCCACTGCTCTATGAGCAGTGTGGCACGCGCGCACTGCTGACACAGCAGTGGCACCCGAACTGCACATACATGAGTTACGCGAGGTGACAATGCCCGTTTCGGAACTTCTGGAACTCGCCAAAACAGGCCCGTACGAGAAATTTGAAGCCCGCTGCCTCGAATTGCTCGACGGCGGGCAGCTCTCTTTATCACAACTGGTCGGCCCCTTCGAGCAGTTCCAGCGCAACGGCCAGGCCGATCAGCTCGCGACCCTGACCCAGATGATCTTCGAAAACGTCGAGCCGACCGACGACCCCAAGGCGGCCCTCGCGCTGGTTCGCGTCGCGCTGCACGCCTCGCCGAACGACGAGGACCTGCGCCGCCTGGCGGTCGAACTCTACCGCGCGGTCTACGGCCACTATATCCGCTTCAACGTCGTCCTCGAAGCCTCCGGGCTGGCCGGCGGACGGCCGGCACGCATGGCCATGAAGCTGCTCGACCTGTGCCTGGCCCTGGAGCCCGGCGACACTCTTATCAGCCGCCTGGACGACCGCGTCGTCGAGGTCGCCGAGATCGATCGCGAAAACGGCTTGTTCACCCTCCGCCGTGAAGGACGCGTCACCACCCGGCCCGCCCCGGAAGTCGTCCGCGAGTACGACCGCATCGCCGGCAACGATTTCCGCGTCCTGCGTCAATTGCGGCCCGAAAAGCTCAAAACGCTAATCGAGGAAGACCCCGTGGCCCTCGTCATCGGCCTGATCCACGCCCACGGCGAGATGATCGACGCCGACCAGTTGAAGCACGAGCTGGTCCCCAAGCACATCGACTCCAAGGCCTGGCCCAAGTGGTGGACGCGGGCCCGGAACCTGTTGAAACGCTCGCCGCACGTGGTCATCGAGGGGCGTTCGCCGGTGATCCTGAGCTACTCGACCGAGGGTCAGACTCTTGAAGAAGAGACGTGGACCGCGTTTGAGGCGAAGAAGTATCCCTCCGAATGGCTGAGCACCGTCGAGAGCTATCTGCGGGAGAAGGCGTCGCGAAAGGAGCCGCCGGACGAGAGCCTGATGCAGCGTTTCCACGACTACCTGGCGCGGGCCGTGGAAGCAGCTCGGGGCCGCCGTCCCAGCGATGCTCTCGCCTGTGCCCTGGTGATCGCGCGCCTGAGTGAACGGGGACTGCCGGCCACCGAGGAGACCCGCGCCCTGGCCGCGACGATGCTCCAAGAGGCGGCCGAACCGGATAAGGTCCTGGCGGGCGTCTACCACGAAGGCTTGCGCGAACGCGGCTTTCAGGTCTTGCAGGCGGCCCGGCCCGACGATTGGATTCAATTCGCGGTCGCCTTGTTACCCTCCGCGCCGGCGGGTCTGCTGGATAAGCTGGCGAGCGCGGCCATCAACGCCGGCCACGTCGAAACCGTGCAGAGTTTCATCGACGTGAGGCTCAGTGATCCGGCGAACTACCCCGAGCTGGTCTACTGGCTGTGGAAAGGACCGAAGAAGGCGGATGAGCTAAATCTGCCCTCGGATTCCGAACTCTTCCGGATGATCCTCGACACGTTGAGCGCCTTGGGGCGCACGGTTGCGGCGGAACCCGAGGTCGTGAAGGCGTTCCGCCACCGGATGAAGGCGGCCCTGGCGCTGAGCAACTATGCGAAGGTCCGCCGCTGCCTGGAGCAGACGAGCGCGGCGGCGGCGATCACGATTCGCCGGCAGATACAGCGTCTCGAAGGCATGGGCCATACCACCCAAGCCAAGATGCTCGACGCGCTGCAGGACTATCATCCGGCCTTGTGGGTCGTCAAGCCCAAGCACGTCGATCCCTGGGAGGACCCCGAAACGCTTTGGGGCACGATCGAGGGTCTTCAAAAGCGCACCATCGAACGCGACGAGATCGTGAACGTCAAAATGCGTGAAAACGCCCAGCGGATCGGCGAGGCGGCGTCGCACGGGGACCTGAGCGAGAACGCCGAATACAAATTTGCCTTGGAGGAACGGGATCTGCTGCGGGCTCGCCTGGCCGTCATCAATGACGAGTTGTCGCGGGCCCGCACGCTTACGGCGCAAGACGTGCCCGAAGATTATGTGGGCATCGGTTCGCGGGTGACGCTACGACAGGTTGAGGACGGCCGCGAGCGCGTCATGACCTTCCTCGGCTCTTTCGACGTCGATGTGGAGAAGGATATTTACAGCTATCTCGCGCCGGTCTCACAGAAACTCATGGGCTGCCGCGTCGGCGAGCGCGTCCTCGTCACGTTCGACAAGCGGGACCTTGAGCTCGAGGTGGTGGCGATCGCCAACGCCCTGGCGGAGGCCGGTTAATTCGCGCGAAGAATGTCCCCCGATGGGTGGCACGGCCGTGTCGG
>JAGMDK010000182.1 GCA_023128695.1 Phycisphaerae bacterium | reverse complement strand
GTGAATACCACGGCTGACACAGCCGTGCCACACAGCCGTCTCCAATCAGTCCCCCGCCCCGTTCGCCGGATGGGTGGCACGGCCGTGTCGGCCGTGAATACCACGGCTGACACAGCCGTGCCACACAGCCGTCTCCAATCAGTCCCCCGCCCCGTTCGCCGGCCCGGCGAAACGGGACGGTGCACCCCCAGTGCCGGCCGTGTGCCACTGCTCTTGAGCAGTGTCTTCTCTGACCATCGGTCGTTTAGGCACTGCTCAAGAGCAGTGGCACACCACAGCCGGGGGTTGGCGGGCCGCCCAGTGCACCCTAGAATCCGGCCATGTTCGCTCGTTTGCACAGCATGACCCTGGCCGGGATCGAGGCTCATCACTGCGAGGTGGAGGTCGACGTGAGCGGCCGCGGGTTCGGCGTGCCGACGCTGGTCGGACTGCCGGATTCGGCGGTCAAGGAAAGTATCGACCGCGTCCGCAGCGCCTTATTCAACTCCGGCTTCGCATTGCCGAGGTCGAGGACCACCGTCAACCTCGCCCCGGCCGATATCCGCAAAGAGGGCCCGGCGTTCGACCTGCCGATTGCGCTGGGGCTCCTGCTGGCCGACGATCAGCTTCGGAGCGAAATCGCCGAGCAGTACCTCATCGCCGGGGAGCTGTCCCTCGACGGGCTCATCCGGCCCATCAAGGGAGTTCTATCGATTGCCTTGCTGTGCCGCGACAACGGGTATCGTGGGCTGATCGTGCCGCGCGAAAACGCCGAGGAAGCCGCGGTCGTGGACGGAGTCGAGGTGTACGGCGTCGATTCGCTGTCGCAGGCGGTGGGCTTCCTGGCCGGCGAGTTGGAGTTGGAGCCGACCCACGTCGATCTGGAAGCGTTGTTTGCGGTCGCCGCGAAATACGACATCGATTTTGCCGACGTACGCGGGCAGGAGCACGTCAAGCGGGCCCTGCTGGTGGCGGCGGCAGGACGGCACAACGTGCTGATGATCGGCCCGCCGGGGGCGGGGAAGACGATGCTCGCCAAGCGCATTCCGACGGTTTTGCCGCCGATGTCGCTGGTCGAATCGCTCGAGACCACGCGGATTTATTCCGCCTCGGGCAAGCTCCAGGCCGCGGCCAGCCTGCTGGCCACCCGCCCGGTCCGCCAGCCGCACCATTCGATCAGCACCGCCGCCCTGGTCGGCGGGGGCACGATCCCGACCGCCGGCGAAGTCTCGCTCTCGCACCACGGCGTACTCTTCCTCGACGAGTTCCCCGAGTTCAACCGTAGCGTGCTCGAATCGCTCCGGCAGGTCATCGAGGACCATGTGGTCACGATCTCGCGCGCTCACAGCGCGGTCGATTTCCCCGCCGACTTCATGCTCATCGCGGCGATGAACCCCTGTCCGTGCGGGTATTTCACCGACCCGCGCAAGCCGTGCAAGTGTTCGGCCCCGCAAATCGATCGCTATCTGGCCCGTATCTCCGGCCCGTTGCTGGAGCGGATCGACATTCACATCGAGGTCCCCGCCGTCCCGATCTCGGCCCTGCGCGACGTAAAAGCCGGCACGGACAGCGCCACGCTTCGTGAGCAGGTCTTACGGGCACTCAAGTTGCAGCGCGAGCGGTTCGGTCACAACAGCACGACGACCAACGGAGGGATGTCCTCGCGGGAGCTGCGCAAGCACGCGGTGATCGACGCCGAGGGAGAGCGGATGTTGCGTCAGGCGATGAACGAGCTGGGGCTCAGCGCCCGGGCCCACGACAAGGTTCTCCGTGTCGCCCGGACGATCGCCGACCTGGCCGGAGAAGAACGAGTCGCGGCGATGCACCTGTCCGAGGCCATTCAGTACCGCCGGCTGGATCGACAGCTTTGAGCAGGATTGGGTAAGCGCTCGCCGCCGGCCGCCACATTTCTACCATGTAGCACCGGCATCCTGTGTGTGGCACCGGCTTCCTGTGTGTGGCACCGGCTTCCTGTGTGTGG
>JAGMDK010000181.1 GCA_023128695.1 Phycisphaerae bacterium | reverse complement strand
GGGACGGAGCCCGGCCGCTACATCTTCCGTCCCGACGGTTGCTTGACCGGCGTCGGGGTGAAATCGATCGTGCCCTCGGCCCGGTCGACGCCGATGCTGAAGTTGCGGTCGGCCCAGTTCGGGGAGTCGGATGGATCGAGCCAATGAGTGTTGTTTTGGATATCACCCCAGTAGGTGTCGGAGCCGCCGACGTCGAGAAACAGGGCCAGCGAGGCGGTGTCGGCGAAGTAGGTTGAGACGCCGCCGCGGGCGCGGAAGTTTTCTTTGTTGATCGCCGTCCCGGGTAACAAACCTTGCTCCTTCTCCTTCCGTTGCTCGAGATCGGTCTTGTAGACGTCATTGCCGCTGGTATCGATGAGCAAGGCGATACTGCGATTGATGGAGTATGCGAGGCCGCTGGTGTCGACGCTGTACAGGTCGTCGCCGCTAACGTCGAGCAGAATACCGATGGTGAAATCGTGAGCCCAGGCGAGCGAGCTGTTGGAGTTTTCTTCAGCCAGGTGCTTATCATCGCCGGCCTCGTCGACCATCACGCCGATGCAGAAATGCGCCCCGGTGCCCTGGGAGTAGACCACGCCGTGGTATTCGTCATTGCCGCCGCGGTCGTGCAGGACGCCGATGCCGAACCAGTAGCCGGTGCCCATGGACCAGTTGCCGGCGGTGTAATAATCGTCGCCTTCGCCGTCGAGCAGGGCTCCGAGGCCGCCGGCCCAGGAATGGCCGTCCGCGCCGTCGCCCCGGCGGCCCATGCCGCAGCCCTGGCAATTGGAGACGCCCACGTCGAGGTCGCGGGAGTGGTACGACGGTCGGCCGGTGACGGAATGCTCACGGATGGCGGTGTAACAGTCAGCGCCGCTACGGTCGGCCAGAACCCCGACGCCCCCGTTGCCGCCGAACCCCTGCCCATCGGCGTAGAGTACGTATTGGTCTTGTCCGCTGACATCGAACAGCAGACCGATGCCGAAGTAGCCGCAGCCCTGCCCGCTGTACTTGTTGAAGTAGGTGTCATCCCCTGCGAGGTCGGCACACAGACCAAGGCCGAACTGGCCGACGCCCTGAGCATAATGGCGGGCTTTGTAGCGGTCGTCACCGGCGGCGTCGATCAGAACACCCACGCCGCACAGGCCGGCTCCCTGCGCGGGCTGGACGGAGGTGTAGCGGTCGTCGCCGCGCAGGTCGAGCAGCAGGCCGATGGGACGCTCGGCGGTGGAGGCCGCCACCCCGCCCTGGTAGCGGTCGTCGCCGCCGAGATCAACGATGAGCAAGGCGTTGGTGCCGTCGACGCGGTCGTCGCCGCCGCCGCGGATGCGAATCCAGCCCCAGGGCGATTCCCAGTCGAAAGCGAATTTGGGCACGTTTCTCAATTTTAGTTCAGCGAGCTTGACGCGGGCGTCGTCGAGGGCCTGGACGCACTTCTGGCCGGCGTACCACAAGCAGGCTTCGTCCCACGAGCGGGCGAGGTCATCCATCTGCGGGCAGTAATCGAACGCATCGACCAGCTCCTCGCCGACGTTATAGCGCGTCGCGACGACGATGCGATCGTTGCCGTCCACCTTGCGAAACGCGAGTTCCGCCCAGTAGTGCGCATCGATGATATTGAGCACGAGCTGCCCGAGAATTGGACTGACGCCCTCCGGCAGCCGCGCGACCATCTCCGCCAGGTCTTCTTTCGGCGTCGGGTAAGGCAGCTCCATCCCAAAGGTCGAAATGCGAGTCGGACGGTGGGCCGCCTCGGTCAGCTTGAGTATCGCTTCGTCGAGCGGCACCTCCGGCGCCAGCACGTTTGCCGTATAGCCGCGGAAGCCGCCGAACCTCGGATCGATCCCGAGCCGCTGCACGGCCTGGAACAGATTGCGGCTGCCGCGGCCCTGCTCCTTGTCTAGCTCCGCCGGATCGAGCTTGTCCCACGCCGTCTGCCCCAGCGCCCGGGTATACGTGATCGTATCGAGCGGCTCGGCGAACAGCGCGTCAAACGCCCGCAGCTTGTACGGGACATCCGGGTAACGCGGCCACCAGCCCTTCGGCGTCCAGCCCAAGTCGGCCCGGCGCATCCCGACCAGCGCGAGGGCTTCGTCCAGGGCATCGCCCTTTTGAGCGCAGGCCGCCGAGAGACAGCAACCCAACACCGTGACCACAGGCAGCAATCCGGCTCTCATCGTACGGCTCCTTCGTGCCCCGTTGCGTGGCGTCAATAACATGGCGAACTGCGGTTTACCCGGTCACGCCGTGGCATGTCAACGGGACACCGCGATCCGAGCCCCGAGCGTTAGCGAGCGGATGCCTCCCCCGCGCTGACGCTTGGGGCTCTGTTAACTATGTTGCAGAATCGAAAGACGCAGTCGAATAGCTTGCCGCCATAGCGAGCGGCGACAGCCTCATCCTTCAGCACCGCGGTCCGTAGCACGGCGCATGAAAACCGCGCGTGAAAGTTGCTCTCGATCGCCCGGCCCATGCCGTGCAACATGATTAGATCGGCGTCCGCCGTGGCCGCCACGAATTCGTCCGAGAGCTGCGTCAGATCGAGCAGGGGCACGCGGCTGCCGGTCGCCGCGACTCGCAGGCGGTCTTCTTCAAGCGCGGTCGCCAGCGGCGGGTCGAATTCGACGCAGCGTTGTAACAACGGCTCCAGCTCCGCCGCCGTGATGTCGTTCAAGGCCGGTGCCGAATTCGCCGCGAGCGTGACCCGCGTACCCGCCTGGAGCATCCAGCGGGCCAGCGGCAGGCAGCCCAGCAGAATGTCGCCGCCCGCATTGTCGACGAAGAACACCGCGTGGCGGCAGGGAGGCTTGGTTTCCCACCGCCGCCACCATCTTTCCACGTCGTCGTAGCGCCACGGCCGCGGGGGCTGTTTCGCGCGGGTTCGGCGAAACGCGGTCGTGCTGTCGCGCTGGCGTTGGACCGTTGCCCGGGAGCCCAGATCGAAGATATTGCCCGCCATCAAGCCATGAACGAGCAACTCCTGTGGCACCGGCTTCCAGCCGGTGGGACGGCCGGCACGGGGTCCGGCCGCTACATTCTTGTGTGGCACCGGCATCTTGCCGGTGTGTGGCACCGGCTTCCAGCCGGTGGGACGGCCGGCACGGGGCCCGGCCGCTACATTGACATCTGGCTCGGCGGCATCCAGCTCCGCCAATATTTGCGGCAGCAGCTTCAACGCGGCCTCGTTTTCCCGCCGTTTTATGCCGCGAAACGGGTCGTCGAAACCGTGCCGCGTCAGCACGTCACCCCGCAGCTCGGTAAAGAGAAGAACGTCGAGTCGATCGTATTGCTCGGGGTGGGCGTCGATGTTGTCGAAGATCGCCCGGTATTCGGCCCGAAACGCCGCCATTTGCTCCGGCGTGGTCTCGGGATACTCCTCCCTGACCAGCGGCACAACAACCTCGTCCAGATGCCAGCGGAACAAGTCAGTCCAATACGCCCGGGCCGGGCCGTCGGTGCGCAGGTCCCAGTCACAGGGGCGATATTCGTCGGGGGCGGCCAGTTGTGCTAGTCGAGCCATTCTTCCTCCACGGCACTGGCATTGAGACCGGCAGCGTTTACAATCTCCGCATCATGATCGCTCCAGATGACCTTCACAACGTCCGCGCTTGGTTCGAAGGCTGCCAACGGCCCCTGCTCGTCACCCATCGGCGACCCGACGGCGACGCGATCGGGGCCCTGGCGGCGATGACGCTCGCCCTGCGCGAGTTGGGGCTCGCTCCGACCCCGGTGTTGTTCGAGCCGTTTCCGCCGCGCTACGGCCTGCTCCAGGACATGGTTCAGTGGCACCTCTGGGACGAAGAGCGCGAGAGGCTACGGACCGAGTGCGACGCCGTAGCGATTTTTGACACCTGCTCCTTCTCGCAGCTCGAACCGATCGCCGCTTGGCTGCCCCAGGCCCCGCGCATGCTGGTGATCGACCATCACCCGACCCGCGACCCGCTCGCGACCCGCCCGCAAGACCTGCAATTGTTCGACGAAAGCGCCGGCGCGGTCTGCCTGATCCTGGCCGAGTGGGTCAAAACCGTCGGCGTGCCGCTCAATCCACCCATGGCGACCGCCCTGTTCACCGGACTGGCGACCGATTGCGGGTGGTTCCGCTTTAGCAACACCGATGCGCGGACGTTGCAGACGGCGGCGGAACTGGCCGAGGCGGGCGTCGCTCCGGTCGTCATCTGGCGCGCCCTCCACGAGCAGGACCCACCCCAGAAGCTGCGTTTGATCGGCCGCATGTTGCAGTCGCTCCGACTCCACGCGGACAACAAGTTGGCCGTGCTGACCCTACGGCAATCTGATTTTGCCGCCGCCGGCGCGGATCACTCGATGACCGAGGACCTGGTCAACGAAGCGGGCCGGATCGGCTGCACCGAGGCCACCATCCTCTTCACCGAAGAGCCCGACGGCAGCGTCCGCGTCAACCTCCGCAGCAAACGAACGCTCGACGTGGCGGAGTTGGCCGTCCGTTTCGGCGGCGGCGGCCACGCCCGCGCCGCCGGCGCCCGGCCCCCCGGCAAGTGGGACGAAGTCGTCCCCGGCGTCATTAAAGCGACCATCGCAGCCCTCGGCAACTGACCGGAATCCAGCAGCCAACTCGGAGCAGTCCGCGCGACTCAAGGAATATAGGACAACTTGTCTTTCATTGCGTCAGCGACGCGGTCCATGACGCGCATCGGCCATTCGCGCAGCCTATACTTCATTGTCTCCGTCGAGACAACAAAACGCTTAGCCAACAAGCTCGCGAGCTGATTCTGCACCGCGGGCACATTGCCGAAGCCCGCGACATGTACCAAGCGGGGATAGACCTGTTGTACTTCGTTGACGACGGCCTTGCCGGGCATCAGGATCGCCGCGGCAAACCTTTTGGCATTGCGTTCGATCTCAGAACAGCGAGGATGTTGCTGGAGTTCCCGGAAGGTTTCTATATTCTCGATTTGTTTGATAACCTTGCCGTGTAAGACGATATGTGCCAACTCTTCAGCAACCGTCGAGCGGTATCGGTTGGGTGAGTGATCAGCAAGCCATTCGTCGATGAGGATGAAGAGATCGCCTGTTTCGGTATCTCGTAGGACCATCCCTTCTAATCCATACTCTTCCCGTAGCCCACGAGCATAGTCGAGTTGTACACCTTCGAGTTGCTCCAGCAAGTAATCTACGTCGACTGGAATTTGGACATCTGATCCTAAGTATTCTTCCAGTAATTCGCTTGCCAGGCGTTCCAGCACGGGGACAGTGTAGGTGGGCGGATCAGGCAGTGTCATTTCCAGCCCCCCCATAGCGCTTTTCAATCTCATCAATCAGATTGGCGATCTCGTCGTCGCCAAGCTGACGATTGTCGATAGTCCGGAGCAAGGCTGGCACGAGCTTACGTCGGGTAATGTTCCGAACATCCGCGGGCAATCCATCTTCCCAAGCGGCTGAATCATAAAACATACGCCATTCTTCTGTGTCTTCCACGAGGCCGAGTGCATCGGATATTTCGCGCAGTTTCTCAGGTGAAGCTGGTGCCGGACGCCTCCCGTGTTCGATTGCGCTCAGATTAGATGGCGCAAGATCGACCATCTCCGCGAAGCGGCGAAGTCCGAAGCCTGCTCTTAAACGCATTTTTTTCAGGATGTTACCGAATTCAGTTATCGCCACGCTATATCCTTTCCGCCTTATCCCAAAGACACACACCATTCCCTTTGATATGTGTTATCATTATATGATAACACATGTCGGGCGGTAAGGCAACTTAATCCGACAAAAACCTAACATATTTCACGGATACACCCGCCCCATCATCCGGGCGTACGGAATCGTCTCCCGGATGTGCTTGAGGCCGCAGATCCACGCCACGGTGCGCTCCACGCCCAGGCCGAAGCCGCCGTGGGGGACGGTGCCGTAGCGGCGGAGGTCGAGGTACCATTCGTAGTCCGCTTCATTCAGACCGTCCGCCTTTATCCGCCCCAACAGTGCGTCGAGCTCGTCCTCGCGCTGTGAGCCGCCGATGATTTCGCCGTAGCCTTCGGGGGCCAGCAGGTCGAGGTTGTTGACCACGCGCTGGTCGTGTTCGTTGCGTTTCATGTAAAACGCCTTGCAGGCGCCCGGGTAGTGGGTGACGAACACCGGCCGTTCGTGCAAGCGGGCGATGATCGTCTCGTCGGAGCCGCCGAGGTCGGAGCCCCACCTGAAGTTCGCCGCCAGGTTCATGTGCGTGGGGATGTTGCGGACCGCGTCCTCTTGGTCGGCGAGCTCTTCGCGGGCCTCCATGATTTCCCGCGCCAGCTTGTCCACCTTCCATTGCTTGACGCCGGGACTTGAGCGTTCAGCCTCCTTTTCCTCGATCTCCTGCTTTAGCTCCGTGACCCGCGCCTTGGCGCGCTCCAGATCATCCTCAAGCAGCTTGCGGGCCCGGTCGCTATGCAGCAGTTCCGCCGCCTCGGAATAGGTAATGCGCTCGAACGGCTTTTGAACCTGCTCCAGCTTCGAGATATCCCGCCCGAGCAGCTCCAGTTCCGGCTGCCGCTCGCGGAGCACCTTTTGCACCAACTCGTAAATGAAATCCTCCGCCAGCTCGATCACGTCATCCAGATCGGCGTACGCGATTTCCGGCTCGACCATCCAGAATTCGGTCAGGTGCCGCCGAGTTTTGCTCTTCTCGGCCCGGAACGTCGGTCCGAAGCAATAGACCTTGCGATGGGCCATGCAAGCCGCCTCGACATAGAGCTGTCCGGTCTGGGCCAGGTAGACCGGCTCGCCGTAATAATTTACCTCGAACAGCGTCTGAGCCTCCTCGCCGGCGGCAGGCGCGAAGATCGGCGTGTCGACCAAAATGAAACCGCGGTCGTTGAAGTAAGCGCGAATCCCCTCGATCAGCGTGTGCCGCACCCGCATAATCGCCCACTGCTGCTGCGAGCGGAACCATAGGTGGCGATTCTTCATCAGGAACTCGATCCCGTGAGCCTTCGGCGTAATCGGGTAGCCGACCGCGTTCTGGACGATCCGCACGTCGCTGACGGCCAGCTCATACCCCCCGACGCTCCGCTGCTCGGCTCGGACCTCCCCCGCGACCTCCAGCGAAGATTCCTGCCCCAGATGCCGGACGGCGGTGAAGATTTCCGCGGTCGCGGCTGTCTTTTCGAGCACGCACTGGCACAGCCCGGTGCCGTCGCGCAGCACCAGAAACAGCAGCTTCCCGCTTGACCGGCTGTTGTACAGCCAGCCCTGGAGTGTTACCGTTTGTCCAATATGATCAGCGAGTTCCGCAACCGTGCTCACCGTCGCCATGGCACCTGTTCCTTTCCGCGCCGTAATACAAATGTAGCGTCCGGGCTCCGTCCCGGACGAATGGGTGTCAATCGGGGCGTTAGTGTACGGTCCGCCGGGGGCATCGTAAAACGGCGCGGCAAACCTCTCTTACCAGTGCTTCGTAGTTCATGTTCGCAAAAGTTGGCTTCGGCTATAAATGTAGCGTCCGGGCTCTGTCCCGGACGTAGAAGACGGAAAAGTGCACTTACACAACTACGTCCGGGACAGAGCCCGGACGCTACATTACTTGTGCGGCGGACCGATTTACTGCTGCTCAGCCTGCTAGCAGTTCTGCTCGCGCCATGGCTCGCCGGATGCACTCATGGAGCTCCACCGCCAGGCGGGCGGCTGAGACTAGGCGGAGCGCAGATCTCGGTCGAACTCGTGCAGTCGTGGCTGCATGATGCGAAGTCCTACAGTTTCGCGGCCGCACAGGTTTCGCCGGTCTACCTCTCCCAGCACGGCTTTCAGAACCTGGCCAACGGCGAGTGCGACATCGCCTGCACCGACCGGCCGATTACTCCCCGGGAACTCGAACAGTTTGGCGATCGCGAGCTCCAAGGTTATCGCGTCGCGTTTTACGGCTACGCCCTCTACGTGCACCCCGACAACCCGGTCGACGCCATCTACGCTAACCACATGAAGCTGATCTTCCAGCGGCGGATCACGGACTGGCACGAGCTCGCCGGCGACGAGATCCCCGCTTGGCAGGGCCCGATCCAGCTCTACGGCCCGGACAAGGAGACCCGCGGCGGCATGATTCTGTCCCCCCTGGCGAGAATCTGGTTCGCCGAGGCGACTTGGACGGTGCTCGAGTCGGACGCTGAGATCATCGCCGCGGTCGCGGCCGACCCGTACGCACTCGGCTTCGCCGGGATCGGCTACGAAGACGGCGTGCGTTACCTCGGGCTGCGTATGAAGCGGACGGGCTCCCCGGCGTTCCCATCACTGGAGGAGATCGAATCCGAACGGTACGGATTGGCGAAGGTTATCTACGTCTATTTCATATTGCCCGCCGATCCCACGGTTCAGGCGGTGCTCGACTACTTGTGGAGCGACGAGGGCCGGGCCGCGATCGAGGCGACCAACCTCTGGGCGATTCCGCCGAACCGGGCGACCGTCCCAATTCCGGCCCCATGAACAGTCCCCTGCGCCTACGCGAGTTGCGTGTTTATCGACTCGCAATCCCGCTGCGCTTCCGCTTTGAGCACGCCGCCGCCCAGCGTGATACCGCGGACCCCGTGATTGTTCGGCTGGTCGCCGCCGCTCCGTATGCTCATCATGTCGGTTATGGCGAGACACTGGCGCGGGCCTACGTAACGGGCGAGACGCCTGAGTCGGTAATCGAGGACATCAGCAACGTTTTCAAGTCCCGCCTGGCGGAGTTTCGGCCGACCTCATTCGTGGAAGCGCTGGAGCTGATCGAGACGCTGCCGATGCAGGACGGCGGGCGTATCGTGACCGCGGCCCGGGCGGCAGTCGAATTGGCCTTGCTCGACCTGACGTGCAAGGTCTTCCAGCGGCGACCGCCCGACGTCGCCGGCTGGATGGGCTTGCCCGGCTTCGGTGCCCCAGGCTGCCTGTCCAGTGTCTGCTATTCCGGTGTCATAGTGGGGCAAACGCGGCGTAAGCTCCAGTATCTGCTGCGCTTACAGCGACTCTTCGGACTACGCGACTTCAAGCTCAAGGTCGCGGTCGACCGCTGGGAAGAGCGACTCGAATGGGCCTCCCAAGTCTTGCGACGCTCCCTCGAGCAGAAAAAAGTGACGCTCCGCGTGGACGCCAACGCCGGCTGGTCCCTCGCCGAGGCCCACGAGGCCATAACCGCGCTCGAACGGAACGGCGTCTGTGCTCTGGAGCAGCCGTTACCCGACGCCCACGACGCGGATTTGCGTTATCTCGCCGAGCAGACCTCTTGCGATCTGATCGCCGACGAATCACTGCTGACCGCCGACGATGCCGAGCGCTTGATTGCCGCTGGCGCTGTGCGGGTGCTGAACATTCGCATCGCCAAGAACGGCGGGCTGCTGCCGGCGTTGCGGATTGCCCGGCTGGCATTGGCGGCGGGGCTCGACGTTCAGCTCGGCTGCATGGTCGGCGAGACGAGCATACTCAGTGCCGCCGGGCTGGCCTTCCTCGAAACCTGCCCCAACGTCCGTTTCGTCGAAGGAGCGTTCGGGGCATTTCTCCTGAGACACGATCTGACCCCGCGACCGGTCCGCTTCGGCATTGGCGGACGAGCGCAACCGCGCACGGGCCCTGGCTTCGGGGTCGACGTGGACCCCGCCGCCCTCGACCGGCTCTCTGTCGAGCGGGCCCGGGCAACTCAGCTATAGGCACTTGTGCTCTGTCACGCATCGCTTGATGGGT